>NZ_JAKUFT010000005.1:0-119586 GCF_022663605.1 Bacillus cereus group sp. BfR-BA-01379 | reverse complement strand
CCGAACCAATCGGGTTCCTACGGCTGGTTTGCCCTACTTCAGAGCTTTATCCCCTACCAGCCGTTGGAACGGGGTAAAGTGAAACTTCTTTTGCGTTTTTTGCAAAAGATCAGCCAAAATCAATCGGATTTTTTAGCCTTCACTATTTTCACTAACAACTAGAAATTACTTATCATTATGTTTTACCGTATCAGCGGAACAATGCAATCTACATAATTAGGGGGATTTCTATATGTCATCAAATTTGAAGATTCGAAATATCATTTTCATTTTAATTGGTTCTGCTATTTTTTCTTTCGGTATTGTGAATATCAATATTGAAAATCACCTTGCAGAAGGTGGATTTACCGGTATTACACTATTATTGTATTTTCTATTTAAGTTTGATCCTTCTTACTCAAACTTAATTTTAAATATCCCTATATTTATTATTGGTTGGAAGTTGCTTGGAAGAACGACATTTATCTATACATTAATCGGCACCTTTAGCGTATCTTTATTTCTATGGATTTTTCAGCGTTACGATGTTCTCAACTTACATTTAAACTTACAAAATGATATGACACTCGCGGCTTTATTCGCCGGGGCATTTATCGGTATCGGTCTTGGAATAATATTTAAATACGGCGGGACTACTGGCGGTGTAGATATTATCGCGAGACTCGCTCATAAGTATGTTGGCTGGAGTATGGGGAAAACGATGTTTATGTTTGATGCTATCGTCATTATCGTCTCAATTCTTACCTATTTATCATACCGCGAGGGCATGTATACGTTAGTTGCTGTTTTTATCGGGGCGAAAGTCATTGATTTTATGCAAGAAGGAGCCTATGCGGCGAAAGGAGCAACTATTATATCCGATAAAAATGACGAAATTGCTGCTAAAATTTTATCGGATATGGAGCGCGGAGCTACTTTTTTAAAAGCTGTTGGATCATATACAAAAGTGGAACGGAACGTATTGTATTGCGTTGTTGCTAAAAATGAAATCGTGAAATTAAAAAATATTATTACTTCTGTAGACCCTCATGCTTTTGTTGCTGTAAGTGACGTACATGATGTAGTTGGTGAAGGTTTTACATTAGATGAAAATAAAAATCCGTTACATACATAAACCGAACTAGAAAAGCTCTTTAGCTTTTCTAGTTTTTTATTACATATTTTTTAAGTTCCTCTAAATCTTCATAAATAAGCTCCAATAAACTGCGATTATAGAAAATGGAAGCAGGATGAAAAGTCGGGAAAATATGATATTCTTTCTCTGACCATGTAAATGCTGCACTTTGCATATCCTTTAATTTTTGAATCGGCTGTGTTAATAATTGTCCGTGCACATCAGTTATTTTTTTATTTTTTCCTGTTAAACGTTGAAGGCCGATATTTCCAAGTGTGACGATAAGCTTTGGGTTTATTTTCTCTAATTCATAATCTAACAAAGGGGCATGTGCAAGTATTTCTCCTTGATTTGGCGTTCTATTATACTTTTTCTGTACGATCTCACCATTTCGTTCTTTTTTCTCTCTCCACTTATAAGGTCTACTCCGAACAGCGCTCGTAATATATACTTCTTCCCTTGTAACATCAATCCGTTCTAAAAAAACCATTAATTGTTTTCCAGCCCTTCCGCTAAACGGAATCCCATTATGAATTTCTGTTTCACCAGGCGCTTCTCCTAATAACATAAATTTGGGATTTTCAGGACCTTGTCCACTTAAAAAGCCTTCTAACTGATAAAGAGCACTACGTTCTTTCACTTGTTTTACTAAATGGCTTGGATATTTCATTTCCCTCACCACCTTTCCGCATTACTTCTATTATTTCTATTTACAATACATTATATAATTCAATCCACAAAACAAAAAAAGACTATCAAATGATAGTCTTTAGTCGTCGCTACGCTGCATACCAGTATACATTAATACGAGACGTAATAATTCAAATACCGCTACAGCTGCAGCTGCTACATATGTTAATGCTGCCGCATTTAATACTTTACGAGCTTGGCCATATTCATCTGTTGATACGATACCTAACGCTTCAATTTGTTGCATTGCACGCTTTGATGCATCAAACTCAACTGGTAATGTAACGAGTTGGAACACAACACCTGCTGCCATTAAAATAATTCCTAATAACAATAGTTTTGACATTGTTGCAAATATACCAATCATAATAAATACCCATGATATATTCGATCCAAAATTCGCCACAGGCACTAACGAATGACGAATACGCATAAAGTTATAATCTTTTGCATCTTGAATTGCGTGTCCTACTTCGTGTGCTGCAACTGCTGTACCAGCAACTGAATGACCGTAATAGTTATCTGTTGATAATCTAACTGTTTTGGCAGTTGGATCATAATGGTCTGATAAATGGCCTGGTGTTTCTTCTACAGCTACGTTGTATAATCCATTTTCATCTAAAATTTTTCGAGCCACTTCCGCTCCTGTCATACCTGATGTTGAATAAACTTGTGAATACTTGCTATAAGCACTACGTACTCTTGACTGTGCATACAACGGTATGATCATTATGATCGCGAAGTAAATTAAATAAAACATCATGAACCTCCATTGAAGTTTTAATTATAGTACTTCTCATTCTATTTTCTTCTGCCATCATTGTCAATGAATAAACCTTACAATCCATATCTTTATTTATTGCATTATCTATTCTTAGAGTGTACATTACTTTTTCTTTTTTCTCTCTCCCCTTTATACTTTCTCCACCCAACATAAGTTAATGTGAATAAAATAAGACCTCCAGTAATTGTCATAAACCAAATGAGCGAGGGTGCAATTTCATCTTTTTTTACTGTGTGAAATATTTTTTGCAAATCCCCTTTAATGATTCCTAATTGCATTTGCCCACCTTTCGTTTTTAACATAACGTTACGAAATTCATCCAAATAAGATAAATGGGCATTTACACGCTGCACTTCGTTTTCTGGCAAAGCAATCATTAAGCTTGGATAAATAATATTAAATTCATGTAAAAATGTGTTTAACGTTTGTTGAAACTGTCCGGTATCTTCTTTTTTCATCGCTTTTTCCATTTGAGAAAAGGCACCCATTATTTTTGTTTCTCTTTCCATCCAAAGTGGTTGATATTTCGACACTTGCGCATCAACAGCGAGCTGCAGGGCTAACACATTATCAATTTTAACTTGTTTACCTAAATCTGTTTCCACGAGAGATTGTTTCGCCTTGTCGTAAGCTAAAGAAATAACTCTAACTTGATCTGGCGTTACTTCTTGCTTCTTTTCATTCCCCTTTATTACAAACTGCTCCGAGAAATGTTGTAATACTTGTACTGCTTTTTCATCTTCATTACGCTTCACTAATTGTAATGAGTCGTCTAACAACCCTGTTAGTTCACTCCACTCTTCAGCATATATACGTAACGGAAACATTATAATTAGAAATGCTATCAATCCAATTAATGTTCTCTTCATCACGGTCCCCCCTATAACTACTAGTACAAAATATGTTAATTGGGACAAGAATAGAACAGAACTGAACCGAAAAATATATTATCGTTTTACAAACAAAAAAATTCTCTTTAAGCAGAGAATTTTTCCTTTGAAATCCTTTTCTTTTTTACGAAATATCTATACAAGCTATAACAAAGTATGCTGCCGCATAAAATAAATAGTAAAATAGCACACGCAGCATGCATAAAGAATTCTTCTGGTAGCATTAATATAATCGGATCCGTTTCAATATCAAACATCCAATAATCATTACTGAATAAAAGCTTATGGAATAATACAAAACTTTTTTCAAAATTAATAGCAATCGGTAGCATCAGCGCGATTGGAAAGATAATTGTTAAAATTGATCCATGCAGTAAAAACTTTTCATTTTTCTTTTTTAATAAATAAATCCCGCCTATTATGGCAATCATAATTGTCGCATACATCACATATTGAATCTTTACTAAAATATTTTTAACATCTACAAAATGAATACGTCCATTTGTAGACATATCTAATGTTGGCAACTGCAATGCACCATCATAAAACGGCGATAAATATGTGATAAGCACATCATAATTTCTTTTAATATCACCCTTCGTCATATCCGCTAAATCTGGAATGTTTAAAAAATCAATTTCAAAATAATACAGCCATTTTCCGTATACAACCGCCGTTGTTGCAAGTGCAAATATAGAAAATGCTATGCTATACGAAACAACTATCGTAATCAATCGATCCCATATTTTTGTACCACTCTTATTTTTCTTCATTTTCTCCCCCTACATGTTTTAACTATCATAAAGAAAACTGTTTTCGGTTCTCACGCAAGCAAGAATAATATGTAATACATAGTGTAGCGATGCTTAGCCAGAACGTAAAATAACCAATTTCTTCTACAAACAAATGCATAATTCCATATCTCGGCATTTGCCAAAATAAATAATCAATTGCATCATTATGTAATGTCCATATAGCCGCTACCGCAAAATGCCATTTTTTTATACGATAAAACGGTGCATATAACAATCCTTGTACTGCCATCGCAAAATGCGAAAGCATTAACATATACCCCATAACACCAATAGGACCTTTTACATAGATCATAATTGCATTTACAACAACAGCCCATATACCATATTTTATTAAAGTAACAATCGCTAGCGCCTCTATTAATCCCCAATTTCTCTTTATTAAAAAAGCAATTAAAACAAAGACAAAAAAAAGACTCGCCATCGGGCTATCAGGTACAAACGGCCAAAATATAGGTGAAGTTTCTTTTAATTGATTTCCATACCATATAAATCCGTATATTGTACCTAATATGTTAACAACTAATAAAAATAATAATACGGAGCGTTGTCTTAACATTGCATACAAGTAAACCAAGCTGTATGTCCAACACCTTTCAAACAAAGTCATTCTTTCCTCAAACTCTACTCTATTATATAGTAAACTTTCTCTCATCAAAATAAAAAGCTGACTACAATTTTTTGTAGTCAGCTTTTTATTATTTTTTATTATACTTTGCAACGAATTCCGAAAGTTTCTTCAGTTCCTCATCTGTACCTTTAAATACACCTTTAGGCATTGAACCTTTTCCATCTTTCGCAATTTTAGCAATTTCTTCTGGCTTTAAAGTTAAGTTTTGCAGTGCAGGCGCTGCTGCCCCACCCTGTAAATTGTCACCGTGACACGTTAAACAAGTATTTTTTTGCATTAATTTATAGCCATCATCATTTTTATCAACTGGTGCTGTTTTTACAATTGCTCCTTGTTTTTTTGCAGCTTCCCAGTCGTGGTGTGCTACAGATTCCCAAGTTAAAAAGATAATCGATGCAATTGCTAAAAGCATAAATCCAGTTGCTACAGGACGCTTCAACGGGCGTCTTTCTGGTCCTCGATCAAGAAATGGCGCTAACAGTAATGCACCAAACGCAATCCCTGGCATAATAAACGCTCCAATTACAGTGAATGAACCAGAAGCATATGAATACTTTAATAACTGATACAAGAATAAGAAATACCAATCTGGAAGTGGTATATATCCGGCATCAGTTGGATCCGCCATTCTCTCAAGTGGTGACGGATGCGCCACTGTTAAACATAAATAACCGATTAAAAAAACTGCACCAACCATCCATTCTTTTAACAAGAAGTTCGGCCAAAATGCTTCTGTTTTTCCTGGGTATTCAGAATAGTCTTTTGGAATATTTGGTTTCCGAGCTACTGGTACCCGAGAATCTCCTACAAACTTCATCCCTTTGCCGCGATGCATAATCTCCCTCCTTTAGTTCTTTCTCCTTTTATTTAGCAATCTCTTATAGCGGACCGGAAATACCTTGTTTGCGAATCATGATGAAGTGGAAGGCCATTAAACCTAGAAGTGCTGCTGGTAAGAAGAAGACGTGAATAGCAAAGAAGCGAGTTAATGTTTGAGCGCCAACAATTTCGGAATGACCAGCGAGTAATGTTTTAATATAAGGACCAATGAGCGGTGTTTGCTCTGCAATTTGAATCCCTACTTTCGTAGCAAATAATGCTTTCATATCCCACGGTAATAAATATCCGGTAAAACCAAGACCTAACATAACAAAGAAAATAAGAACACCAACAATCCAGTTTAGCTCACGAGGCTTTTTATACGCACCCTGGAAGAAAACTCTAAGTGTATGTAAAAACATCATTACAATGACGAGACTAGCACCCCAGTGGTGCATACCACGAACAATTTGCCCATATGCAACTTCATTTTGTAAATAATAAACCGATTCCCAAGCATTTTTAATATCAGGCACATAATACATCGTCAAAAACATTCCAGATAAAATTTGAATTACAGTAACGAAAAAGGTAAGTCCTCCAAAGCAATAAACGAATGCAGAAAAGTGATGTGCCGGGTTTACATGTTCAGGTACTTCATGATCAGCAATATCACGCCATATTGGTGTAATATCTAACCTTTCATCTACCCAATCATAAATTTTATTTAGCATCTACTTTGCACCCCCTCTTGGCTTCGCTTTTCCTAAATACAGCGTTCCATCTTTCACTTTAGATTCGTACACATCAAGTGGAGCAAGGGGCGGCGTGCCTTTAATGTTCATCCCGTCTTTTGTGTAACGGCCCCCGTGACATGGACAAAAGAATTGATTCGGATGTGCTTTGTCCGAATTCCAGTTTACTGTACATCCTAAATGTTTACATACTGGAGAGAACGCCACAATGTCTCCGCTTTCATCTTTATGAACCCAAGCTGATTTTGGCTCTTCGGACTTGTACCAACCATCAACCTGCTTCACCTTAAAGTCGAAACGTTTCGGCTCTGTTGTAATATCCTTTACTTGTGCAACAGCAACCATATCCGTTCCCGCTTCTTTTCTTAACACCGGATCAAGCGCAAATCGCGTCATCGGCATTAAAATACCCGCTGCCATAAAGCCTCCTACCCCTGTAAGGGTGTAATTTAAAAACTGTCTTCTTGATACACGATGTTCTTTCTCGCTCACGAAAATTTCCCCCCTCTATCAGAAATTGTCCCCTCGTGATAAATTATATAAAAAATAAAAACTAGGACACTATCATGATATAATACGCTTATGCACAGGTCAATATCATACTACTCATAATAATAAGAACTTTCTGTTTATTATTACTTTCCCCATTTTCCTTCTAGCATTACCATTATATTTTTTATATGCGCATGAATAACTTCTCTTTTCGCTTGATCACTAAATTGTTCTAACGCCAATGAAGGAAACCAAAATAAATCTCCTTGTAATTCTTGCATATCTTCTTTCCATGAAAAATCACTTGTAACATAAGCAATATGCTTAAAACCTTGCTCTTGTAAATGATTTGTCCATTCTTGCAAACGACCTTTTTCATTTTTTTGACTTTCTACTAAATACGTAAATGCAGGTAGTAAAAGCACTCTTCCTTTATATTCTCTTTCCAGCTCCATACTCAACAATTCGATAAATTCACCTTGTTCTACTACCATTTTCATTTCTTTTGCTGCCGAAATTGATAAAAGTGGTATAACACCTGTATCTACATACTCTCTTGCTTGCTCAAACTGTTCCACATCTTTTACAATCCATTTCAAATTTCTTCCCTCCCCTCACCTACAAATGACAGAACTTTCACTTTATATATATTAAACCATACTAAAAGAGGTAAAAAAAGAAAAACTACCTATATTAAGGTAGTTTTTCTTAAAAAGTCTGAAATTTGTAAAATTTTATGAATCCAAATGAATTCTACAGCATCTTTAACTCAGCTGTTAACCTATGAAACGCTTCCTGATCCTGCTTATCTAGCGCTTCATCAATTTGTTTCAAAAGACGTTCTCTTCTAAAAGAAAATACACTTTCTTCTAAAAATCTTTCTGCAAGTAAACGATCTTTTTCATTTACTTCAATATGCTTTGGTAAATACGGGTTTTCTTCTAATACAGCTACATAATTGGCATTTTGAAATGATGATTTAAAATTGAGTTGAATATAAATATCCTCATCTCGATTTAAACGAATATCATGAAACGATTTTTCAGCATCCGTTGTCATAACATTTTGTTTAAAAAAGTGAAACGGTGTATCTTTTACACAATTCGCGGACATCACTAAGCCACGCGGACAATATTTTGCATGCTCTACGAAGTGGACTTTATGCATCAATTGGTCGTGACTCATTAAATAATTCAAAATCCATACACATTCACGCTGTTTCAGTTGGTAATTATTCAAAAACCATTTTACAAAATCCTTCTTCTCGTTTACAGAAACAGGGGTATTCATAGCAATTAAGTCCCTCCTCTGTCTTTCTCTTTTCTTTTTAGATTCAAGAAGCGGCATTCAGTTTCCTTCCAACTTATGAAAAATCCTCTAAATTATATAACAATTCTTCAATATGAATTTGTGTTGGGTCTAGTTGTATTAACTGAGTAAATACTTCTTTCGCCTCTTTTCTCATACCTTCTTCCAATAAGAAATAACCGTACTCTTCCAAGAAGTCTGGATGATTCTTAAAAGAAGTATATGCACTTTCATAGTGTTTTAATGCATCCGAATACATTTCTAATTGTTTTTTTGCAAACGCAAGATCCCAAAGTAGTTGTGTATCTGGTTCTCCGCTATCAATCGCACGCTCTACAACGGCAATTAGCTCTTCATACTTTTCTTGTTCTTTTAAGATATACGCATATTTTAATATCGCACCTAAATGTCCTGGATCTAACTCAAGCGCTTTTTGAAGCACTTCCTCTGCTTCCGCTATTTTCCCTAATTTCGCTGCAATGTTCGCTAATTCTACATACAATGGTACAGAAAGCTCATCTACTTTAATTCCTTCTTGAAGTGTTTCATAGCTTTCTTGAAGCATTCCTTCTTTTTCATAGCTTTTCGCTAAATACATGTAAAGCGACGCATACTCCGGATCCAATTCTTTTAGTTCTTGCCAAGCACCAATTGCTCTTTGGTATTCTTCGCCTTGGTATAATGTGAAGGCATATCCAAATAATGAGTGGATATCTTTTTGTTCCTCTAAACCTGCTTCGTAGTAAGAGATCGCTTCTTCCCAATTTCCAATCGCACTTAACGTTTCTGCGAGGCGAAGTGCAATGACAACACCACCCATTACTTTATGTTCCGCTAATAGCGCCTCATAATAAGTGATTGCCTTTTGTTCTTCCCCTTTACTACTATATAACTCTGCTAATCCAAACGTAATAACAGGCTCATCAGGCATCATTTCTTTCGCCTTTAATAGTTTTTGTTCCGCTACATCATCGAAACCTTGCATTTGGAATAAATCTGCAACAAGTAATAACGATTGAACATATAAATCATCATTTTCCGGAATATCATGAAGCACTTCAATTGCTTCATCTTCTTTGTCTAAATCAATATATAATTCTGCTAAAAATACAGTGAATTCACTTTCTTCCGGGTACAATAAACGCAAATCTTCTGTAATTGCTAACGCTTCATCCATAAATCCAAGTGTATGATAATAGCGAGCGATATCGTACTTCTCTTCATCATTCGCAATTTTTAATTGTTCTTTTAATAATTGTAATCCTTTTTCCGCTTCACCATTTTCAATATATGAAACAGCTTGTTCAAAGTTTTGCATAAACGTCTCCTTTAATTCTAACAAATATTATTTTCTGGTCATTTCCCCCGATTTATGCGGGCTAATAATCAGTGAAGATGAACATCCCACTGATTAAAGTTTCACTTTATCATAAGCAACTAGGTGTAAGAACGCAACCTTTAGAATGAGCATACTTCTTCTTGTACTTTCACTGATAACGATTCGAATATGACACCGATACCGCATTACTACTTTCTATTGTACCGTTTTCTTTCATTACCGTGCAAATAACTTCCCTTATTAATTATTAACACGCACGGATCGAGTCATTTAAATAAAAAAGACTCCTATAATAGGAGCCTTCACACACTCTTAAGAGTATGTTTCTTCTTTCTTTACTTGCTCTTTTACAAGCTCTTTCAATAATTCTATAATTTCATCATTTTCTTCTTTCAAACCGACAGTAATACGAATACCATCATGTATACCAAATGCAGCACCAGAACGAACAATGTAGCCTTTCTTCATTAATCGTTCGAAAGCCTCATTACCAGGAATACCGAGTTTTAAGAAAATGAAATTTGTTTGAGATGGATAATAGAATACGTTATATTCCTTACAAAATGCGTAATATTGATTTAATCCTTCTTCGTTCTTTTTCACACATTCTTGTAAAAATGCTTGATCTTCTAATGCAGCAAGTGCTACCGATTGGGCTACAGTCGATGTATTAAATGGTAACCTTGCTACTTCTAGCTGTCCGATTAACTTCGCATTACCAACCGCATACCCGATACGGAAAGCAGCTAAACCATATGCTTTTGAAAACGTACGTAAAACCATAAGATTTTCATATTTTTCAAGAAGTGATAATGTTTGTGGATAGTCTTCTGCTCCCGCATATTCATAATATGCTTCGTCCATAATAACGAGCGTTGACTTAGGAACTGATTCTAAAAATGAAAGTAACTTTTGCTTCTCTACATATGTACCTGTTGGATTATTCGGGTTACAAATCCATACAATCTTCGTTTTATCATCTACTTGCTGTAACATCGCATCTAAATCATGAATGCCATCTTTAAGTGGTACTTCACGAACTTCTGCTCCTTCAATAACAGCATGGTGATGGTATTGAGAGAATGTTGGATTCGCCATTACAACATTTGTTCCTTCGTGTAGTAATGCACGGCTAATCATTTGAATGACTTCATCTAATCCACTACCAAATAACAGTTGTTCCGCTTTAACACCTAACTGCTCTGCTACTTTTGTCCGAAGTTCAAATGCATATCCATCTGGATAAAGAGCATATTGACTCGCTAAAGAAGTTAATGCTTCTGTTACGCGTGCTGAGCAACCGAATGGATTTTCGTTCGATGCTAATTTCACAATTTTTGATAATCCATATTCCCTTTTTACTTCTTCAATGTTTTTCCCAGGTACATATGCTCTCAAAGTTAACAATTGCTCTTTCACTCTCATTTTTCTTCCCCCAGTCATTTTATTCAATTCGATTACACTACGGTTGTAATCCCGCACTGTAATCGTTTATCTTAACCGCCACTATTACGAGAATACCTCAAAACAAGCACTTCACACTTCTTAAGCCATATCCTTTTGAAATGCCTCTAACGCAATATGAACAGTCTCATCTGGAATAGATACGACATTCACTACCCCATATTCCTGCATTAACACCATATGAATTGCTCCAGCATTCGCTTTCTTATCTTGTTTCATCAACTGGACGAGGCGCTCTACATTCAAATCACTTGGCATTTTTGGATAACCGTACTTTAAGAACCACTGCTTCATCTCTTCATAGGAAAGATCAACCTTGTACACCTGTTCACTTAAAAACAAGGCAAATAACATTCCAACCGCTACTCCGTCACCGTGAGTAATATTTCCATATCCTAGCTCTTTTTCAAGAGCATGGCCTAACGTATGTCCAAAGTTCAAATGAGCACGTACGCCTTGTTCTGTTTCATCTTGCGCTACAATATTTGCCTTTACAGGAATCGCCTTCGTTAATATATGAATTAACTTTTCATCACGAAGGTCTGCTAATGTTTGCACTTCTTCTCTTAGCCAATGATACAGCTCTACATCACCAATAAGAGCATGTTTTATCACTTCTGCATAACCTGAACGCCATTCTTTTTCAGGAAGAGACTGTAAAAACGGCGTATGATATACAACTGCTTCCGGTTGATGGAATGCACCGATCATATTTTTACCTAACGGATGATTGATCGCTACTTTCCCACCTACTGCACTATCGTGAGCTAATAAAGTCGTTGGAACTTGAATAAAGCGAATTCCACGCATAAACGACGCAGCAACAAAACCAGCTAAATCCCCAATCATTCCGCCTCCAAGTGCAATAATTAAAGAATTTCTATCTAATTTATTTTCAAGAGCTGACGTATGAGCCGCATAGAAGTTTTCAAAAGACTTCTCTTTTTCACCACTCGGTACAACGAATGAAAATACTTTTTGCTCTATTTGCAATGCATCTACAACTGTCTGTAAATGGAAAGATGCAACAGCTTCATCTGAAATGATCATAACGTTTGATACAGATGGTTGCATATTTTGAACGATTGTTTTCAAATGTGACAACGATTCTTGTCCTACGTGTACATCATATTCTTTTGATTTCGTTTGAATATGTATGTTTCCCATTAAAATCCCCTCGCATATTCATTATGTTTCTCAATATTTTCACGAATAAGGTCCATACGATCTAATCCGAATTGTTCTATTAAAGCTGTCGCTAATTCCCAAGCCACAACCGCTTCTGCAACGACACTAGCTGCTGGAACGGCGCAACTGTCTGAGCGTTCAATGCTCGCTGTAAAAGGCTCTTTCGTATCAATATCTACACTTTGAAGAGGTTTATATAGTGTAGGTATCGGTTTCATCACACCGCGCACAACAATTGGCATTCCAGTCGTCATTCCGCCTTCTAAACCACCTGCGTTATTTGTTCTTCGTGTATATCCATGCTCTTCATTCCAAAGAATTTCATCATGAACTTCACTTCCTGGTCTATGCGCTGCTTCAAAACCAATTCCGATCTCGACACCTTTGAAGGCATTAATGCTCATAATTGCGGCTGCTAATTTTGCATCCAGTTTTCGGTCATAATGCACATAGCTACCAACCCCAATTGGCATTCCTTCCACAATCACTTCAACAATCCCACCGATTGAATCACCATTTGCTTTCGCATCATCAATTGCTTTCATCATTTTGTTACCTGCATCTTCATCTAAGCAACGTACAGGTGATGCTTCTGTAATACTTTTTAATTCTTCAATTGAACGATACGTAACTTCCTTAGCCTCAACACCGCCAATTTCAATTACATGGCCCGCCACTTTAATACCAAGTTCTGCTAACACTTTTTTAGCAACCGCACCAGCAGCAACACGCACTGTCGTTTCGCGTGCTGAAGAACGTTCTAGTACATTTCTCATATCTCTATGTCCATATTTAATCGCACCATTTAAATCAGCATGTCCAGGTCTTGGCTTTGTTACTTTTCTTTTCATTTCTTTTTCTTCTTGTTCTGTTAAAGGCTCTGCGCCCATAATTTTTGTCCAATGCGCAAAATCACGATTTTCAACAACAAGTGCAATTGGAGAACCTAATGTCTCTCCGTGTCTAACACCACTTACAATTTGCACTTGATCTGTTTCAATTTGCATGCGTCTACCACGCCCATAACCCTTTTGCCTTCTAGCTAACTCTTCATTTATATCATCCGCTACTAAAGGCAGTCCTGCCGGAACACCTTCTATAATCGTTGTAAGTTGTGGACCATGAGACTCACCAGCTGTAATATATCGCATACGTTATTCCTCTTTTCGTATATGTATTTATCTCGCTATATTAAGCAATGATATTATCTTTCCTTACTCTAAAAATATGAAAGAAATTATATAATACATCAGCCATTCGTTTATTATCCGATAGGCCTTTTACTTTACATATCAATATATCATAACCGCCCTAACTTCGTAACTAAATGAAATAAAAAAAGTGCAAGAAGAATACCCCTATTCTCCTTGCACTTTCTACTATTATCACAGTGATTAAAGCGTTTACAAATTATTTCAAAATAATTAGTAAATCCATTCATTCATTAATTTTGAGTAGTCAACTAATTCTTCTTCCTTAAAGAAAATAGCAATCTCACGCTCTGCACTTTCTAACGAATCAGAACCATGGATAATGTTTTTCGCAACAGTTACACCGAAATCTCCACGAATTGTTCCAGGAGCTGCTTCATGTGGTCTTGTTTTACCCATCATGTTACGAGCTGTATCTACTACACCTTCACCTTGCCATACCATTGCGAATACAGGGCCAGATGTAATAAAATCTACTAATTCACCAAAGAAAGGTTTCTCTGTGTGCTCAGCATAGTGTTGTCCAGCAATTTCCGGAGTGACTTGCATTAATTTTGCACCAACTAATTGAAAGCCTTTTTTCTCAAAACGAGCTACGATTTCCCCAATGAAGGCACGTTGTACACCGTCTGGTTTTACCATTAGAAATGTTTTTTCCATAAAAAATCTCTCCACTTCTGAATTATGTATGTAATTGTATATCCCCACACACATATTAACACCCTTATCACAATTGTGCAATAGTTTTGAAATAGAGAGATTATTTTATTTTTTAGAAAAAACACTAAAATTTTCGTTTTCCAATATACTTTGCTACATTTTGTAATGCATACTTCGCTTGTCCACGTGGGAGCGGTTTTATAATTTCTAATGCTTTATGTAAATAACGTTCACTAAATGCAAATGCTTTATCAATAGCGGCACTATTCTTTACAGCCTCAATAATTTCTTTCATTTCATCCGCTGTTGTATTTTCATGTACAGATGTGATTTTCTTACGAAGTACTGGATCTTCCATAGCGTATAGAGCAGGAAGCGTAATATTTCCTTGTAGTAAATCTCCGCCAGCAGGTTTTCCAAGCTTCTCTTCTGTGGACACGAAATCTAAAATATCATCAATAATTTGATACGACATGCCTACAAAATACCCATACCAAAATAGTCGATTTACCGTATCACGATTAGCGCCAGCAGCAATTGCTCCTAGTTGACAACTCGCCGCAATTAATAATGCTGTTTTTCGCTTTATTCTTCTTAAATACGTTCGTAAATTTTGGTCATAATTGTATTTATCTTTAATTTGTTCAATTTCACCTTTACAAACTTCTAAAATGGTATGCGATAGCGCCTGATGCGCCTCTGGAATTTCGATATTTGTTATACATTCAAGAGACTTAGCAAATAGATAGTCCCCTGTATACATTGCAATACGATCTCCCCATTTCGCATTCACAGTTGCACTACCACGTCGTAAAAATGCAGCATCAATAACATCATCGTGAACAAGAGAAGCCATATGAATAAGTTCTAACGCAACAGCTACATGCTTAATTGCATCTAACTTATAATCTCCAAACTTTCCCGCAAGCAATACAAATACAGGACGAATTCGCTTCCCACCAGCTTCAATAAGTTGTAATGCCGCCTCTTCTACTAATGGCTGTTCAGAAGCAACTGTCTTTTTTAATTCTTTTTCTATCACATTAATATCCGATCGTAAAAAAGAGTACATAAGTTGTAACTTCATATTGTTCACCTTAACCTAAAACTTCTTTTTTCTATTTTGATTCTGGTTTTATACCTAAATGCATCGCAGCTACCCCAAAAGTAAACGGCTTCACTTGTACACGTTCAAGTCCAGCTTCTTCAAACATACTAGCCAATTCTTTCATACCTGGGAATGAACTAGCAGATTCTTGCAGCCATGAATATTCTTTATAGCTTTTCGCAAATAACTTTCCAAATAACGGCATGATATATTTAAAGTATAAAATATACCCTTGTCGAAAACCAATCATTGTTGGTTGAGATGTTTCTAAACAAATTACTTTTCCACCTGGTTTGACTACACGCGTCATTTCTTTTAATACGTGCATATAATCCGGTACGTTACGTAAACCAAATCCAATCGTTACATAATCAAATGTGTTATCTTCAAATGGAAGCTCCATTGCATTCCCGTGTAGAAGTTCTACTTGTTTTAATTGTAACGCCTCTACCTTTTGCTTACCAACAGATAACATATTTTCACTGAAGTCTAAACCAACAACCTTACCCTGTTCACCTACCGCTCCAGCTAGCGCAATTGTCCAGTCCGCTGTCCCGCAGCATACATCAAGAGCCTTGTTACCTGGTTTTACATCCATAATGCGCATCGTCTCTTTACGCCACGCTTTATGTCTTTGAAAACTAATTACAGAATTCATCACATCGTATTTATCAGAGATTTTCTCAAATACATCATGTACTCTTTCTTCTTTTGATTGTTGCATGCTCGTACCTTCTTCCAATGTAAAATAGCTTATGTCTTCGATTTATCTCTTAACACAGAGTTTATTTCACTTATATCTGTGTGGTTTTCTAAAAATTGATTTTCTTTCTTTCTGAGTTCCATCATCCATCCATGTATTACTGTTTCTACCTCTGCTTGATCCTTCACAATTCCTTGAACTGCTTGGAAAACAGGTGAATGTCTTTTATCAGCATGCAGTTCACATTCTTTTTGAAGACGGTTCTTTCCTAGTACATACGTTATAAACGGCTTCCAATGCGATAACTGAAAATGATCACATGTTTTTTGCAAGAGTGCAGACTCAATCGTAACTACACTTTCCATTATGTCATCCATCGTTTCATGCGCTTTTTGATATAACATTATTTTGTGTTCATTAATTTCTTTAATTCCTTCAGCAAGCGCACGAATTAAAACAATATCACGATTCATAGACAATAAATAATAATATAACCCGCTATAGTAATCACCAGCAAGTACTGTTAGCTGACGACGTTTATGCGATTCATTTGCTTCTTCCCCTGCTTTATTTGATACTCTTTCATGTGTATCAAGCGCAATTTGCACAAGCATAATCGTTACTACATAATGCTCAATTTGTTCTATATGTAAATTTGCACTTTTTAAAGCTCCATATAACAATGCTATTTTTTCTTCATCAATAAATGGTTCTTCAATATAGTTTATAAAATAAGGATGGCGTAATTTCTCCATCAATTTCTCTCTTATACCCGCATACCCTCCGTAGATGTCACACACAAAAATCACCCTTGTTTTCTAATTCATAAAACTTATTATAACACATACATACTATTTTCTATAACCAAAACTTGGCTACTCTTTCCAAACTTCCACCGAACGAAATAACATCTTCCACTCTTTTTAGTAGTCTTTCTATTCTCACTCTGCCTTACTAAAACTATATCATTTATTTACATAAAAAAAAAAGAAAAGCAGTTTCCTACTTTTCTTTACTTCGATTTAATAAAAGATAAAATTTCACTGCGTGCTGCAGCATCATTTTCTAGCACACCACGTACTGCTGTTGTTACTGTTTTCGCGCCTGGCTTTTTCACACCGCGCATCGTCATGCACATATGTTCCGCTTCTACTACTACCATTACACCATGCGGCTCTAGTACTTCCATAATAGAGTTCGCTACTGTTGATGTAATACGTTCTTGCAGTTGTGGACGACGTGCAATTGTATCTACAGTACGAGCTAATTTACTTAACCCTGTCACTTTTCCGCCTTGCGGAATATATGCAACGTGAGCAACTCCATAGAATGGAACTAAATGATGCTCACACATCGAATAAAACGGTATATCTTTTACTAGTACAAGCTCCTCGTGATCTTCTCCGAACACTTTATGCAAATGTTCTTTCGGATCTTCATGCATTCCTGCGAACACTTCTGCGTACATTTTTGCAACACGCTTTGGTGTATCAAGCACTCCCTCGCGATTTGGGTCATCTCCGATTGCCTCTAAAATAAGGCGTACTGCATGTTCAATTTGTTCTAAATTAACTTTTGCCATCCGCTAGCCCTCCCGAAAACCTAAAAGTGATACGAACACATTCTAGCATATTTATGTTTTTAAAAGCAAAAAGAAGAGTTCCCAAAAAGGAAACTCTTCTTCCCTGTTAATATGTAAGGATTATTTAACCGCATCTTTTAACGCTTTACCAGGTTTGAATGCAGGTACTTTACTTGCAGCGATTTCAATCTCCTCACCTGTTTGTGGGTTACGACCTTTACGAGCCGCACGCTCACGAACTTCGAAGTTACCGAATCCGATCAGTTGTACTTTATCACCTTGTTTTAAAGCTTCTAAGATAGAATCAAAAACAGCGTCTACTGCTTTTGTTGCGTCCTTTTTAGAAAGGGAACTTGCTTCTGCAACAGCATTGATTAAATCTGTCTTGTTCATGCCATTCACCTCCTCCCAAAGATAAGACTGTATAATGATCATAAAATGAGTCTTACTTTCATTTGTAGGCAATTTTTGCAAATTCTATACTACAAAGATGTAGATAAATCATTATCAACGCCTATATTATACGATTCTCCTTTATAATTCAATATTTTTAAGGAAATTGTTACTCTTAAAATGTGAAAATCTGATGAAACTTGACAATTTACAACAATATATTAGATAATGACTGTTTATTTTTCTATTCTATACGCGAAAATCAAAAAAATCCCTCTGCGATGAGAGGGATTTTTTTCTTATAATATAATCGCAATTAATCCGCCAGATCCTTCGTTAATAATTCTTTCTAGCGTTTCTTTTAATTTATATCTCGCATTTTCTGGCATTAAAGATAGTTTTGCTTGTATGCCTTCTCGAACAATAGAGCTAAGCGAACGTCCGAATATATCAGAATTCCAAATTGATAATGGGTCATCTTCAAAATCCTGCATTAAATAACGAACTAATTCTTCACTTTGCTTTTCAGTACCAATGATTGGCTCAAACGTTGACTCCACATCTACTTTAATCATATGAATAGATGGCGCTACAGCTTTTAATTTCACACCAAACCTTGAACCGTGACGAATAATTTCTGGCTCATCTAAGCTCATGTCAGCTAGCGCAGGCGCTGCTACACCATATCCTGTTTGCTTTACCATACGCAGGGCATCCGCCACTTGATCGTATTCTATTTTTGCATGAGATAAATCGAGCATAAGCTTCAACAAATGATCTTTCCCTCTAATTTCTACTCCTACTACTTCTTTTAAAATTTGATCATATAATTCATCTGGTGCATATAAATCAATCTCTGCTACGCCTTGCCCCATATCAATGCCAGCTAGGCTTGCTCGATCAATAAATTCATACTGACTAAACTGCCAAACGACGCGGTCCACATCACGAAGACGTTTTATATCCTTTACAGTCTCTTGAACAGCTTCTTGATAGCTTTGGCGTAACCAATGCCCTTCATTTAACACCATCACCCAGCTCGGAAGGTTAACATTCACTTCTAAAACCGGGAACTCAAATAACGCTTCTCGAAGCACATTGTACACATCTGTTTCTCTTAAACTCTCTACACTCATCGCAATGACTGGGATATCATATTCTTCAGATAAACTTTGGCGCAATTGCTCTGTATCTGGATGATACGGCTGTACAGTATTAATGATCATAATGAAAGGTTTTCCGACTTCTTTTAACTCATTTACTACACGTTCTTCTGCCTCTATATAATCTCTTCTTGGAATTTCACCAATCGTTCCATCTGTTGTAATGACAACACCAATCGTTGAATGCTCTTGAATTACTTTACGTGTGCCGATTTCTGCAGCTTCATGGAATGGAATAGGTTCTTCATACCAAGGAGTATTAATCATGCGCGGGCCATTCTCATCTTCATAGCCTTTTGCTCCTGGAACCGTATATCCGACGCAATCTACTAATCGAATATTCACTTCAAGACCTTCATCTACTTCGATAGAAACCGCTTGGTTTGGAACAAACTTCGGTTCCGTCGTCATGATTGTACGACCAGCAGCACTTTGAGGCAGTTCATCCTGCGCCCTTTGACGGTCAGACTCATTCTCAATATTAGGAATAACTACAAGTTCCATAAATTTTTTAATGAATGTTGATTTCCCTGTTCGAACAGCTCCTACAACTCCAAAATAAATATCACCGCCTGTGCGTTCCGCAATATCTTTAAAAATATCTACCTTTTCCAAGTGATTCCCTCCCTCAATATTTTTGGGAATAATTCCACGTTTATAGTCAACTAATACCTTCTCTAACGTTGCCTATGATATCTGATATAATATAATGGTATTCTAGAAGTTCGGACAATATATCATATAATTTTGTCCAATTTCATATGACTATTAAAAAATACCTTTTGTTTGCATCGCAAGTTGTGTAACATAAAAAACCTTTCTTCTAGAACTTATTCACTAAAAGAAAGGTTCATGACTTATGATTTTAAAAAAATTGGTTCTCCATTCTTTACCGTATACGGTAAAGAATACGCAGGTACAAATGGAGAATCGTTCGAAAGTATATTCCGAATATCTTCCCCCTCCTTAAATTGACCTTCATTTTTTTTCAACGCTTCATATAAGTCGATTCGATAATCAACATAAACTTCTCCCTTTTCATTGATTACAAAAGGAAGCCCTTTACCAGAATACGGACTTGTCACTTGCGGTACATCTTTATATCCTAGTTTTTTGAAATCTAATTCATACACACCATCTGAAATTACCTTTTTAAAAGGTGGATATCGATGTTCATCCCGATACATCCTAAGCTTTAATGATAATTCCTGGATTTGTTCAGCCATCCTAACATCAATTAACTTTACTGTCGGGTTTGTTTCAACATCTATTAATACGTATTGGTATACGCCCCCGCTTTCATACGCATTCCCTGGCGCTTCTTGTATGTAACGCGGCGCAATCTTTTGAAAATCGATTGGATACTTTTGATAAATAGGCGTATTCATATCCCGCGTCTTAATCGGCAATATCCCATCATTTTGCTCCTTAAATGTCGCTACAGCTTTTTGAACAACCTGTAGCTGATCTTCATAAGGAACAGCATTTTGTTTCATATTTTCTTTCGGATACAGACATCCTGTTAAAAGGCTCATACAACAAAATATTAAAATAATATGGACTTTTTTCACTAGCAATCACCTTTTCATACTAATATAGCTTGCTTTGTATGTAACATTTTCGAGACTATCCCCTTTACTGCTGTACAGGTCCACTAAATACAACAAGAAAAATAACAATTCCTGATACAATCATAAGGGTGTACGCTACTAACGCTGTAATCCCTTTCAAAAATTTATTCTTTATTTTGTATCTACTTAGTAAAATAAAACTTACTGCAAAAAACATAAATCCAATTGCTCCTAAAGCAAACCACATTTTTAAAAGCCCTTCTGACATATACACACCCCATTTTATTAATCTATTTTTATACTATTTTAACAAATTAAAATCTTTAAACAAATACAAAAAAGAACATTTCACTACAAATTGCAAATATGTAACTTTAATCAACTGGTTTTTTCACAACTTTTACTAATCTAGATAAAAATAAAACCGAAGCGAGTGTATCTCTCGCTTCGGTTGACCAAATATGCCCAAAACAGCTCTATTCCCATACTTTCATGGCTATCATATGCAATCTACAAACTCTTTGTTTCTCATATATTTTATTTTTTAAACATTTTGCTTAACGAGCCAAAATCAGCGGGCATATTATTGTTAATGATCGCTTTTACAATTTGATCCTCTTGTTCTTTCGGCACTTCACGTCCTGCCATAAGAGCCACTTGATGAATCAATTGACGAAGCACAGTCTCATCACGTAAATTCGCGTTTTGCACAGATGATGCTAATTTAAAAATATCTTCTTTATTCACTTTCGCTTCTTTTTCAATGTTATTAAAAATATTATTATCCATTCTTTTCACCCTCTCCTCAAGTTACTCTTCATCCTATGCAAAAATAAAAAAATGGTGAAAATACCCAAAAAAAATAAAAAGCGACAGAAGTACAAATGTACTTCTGTCGCTTTTCTTTAAAGTAAGTCTGGTATAGCTTCCACTTCATGTTTTCGAACACGCCCCATCAATGAGCCTACTGCATCTTTCACATTATTCCCATTGAATAGCACATCATATAAAGCAGCTGTAATCGGCATTTCAACTTCCATTTTCTCAGCTAATTCGTGAGCAGCTTTCGTTGTTCTCACACCTTCTACAACCATACCCATACTTTCTAACACTTCTTCTAAAGAGTGCCCTTTTCCAAGCATATTTCCAGCGCGCCAATTTCGGCTATGAACGCTTGTACAAGTTACGATTAAGTCTCCCATTCCAGTTAGACCAGCAAACGTTAACGGATTTCCGCCCATTTTTCTACCTAAACGAGCAATCTCTGTTAAACCACGTGTCATTAATGCTGCTTTCGCATTATCACCTAATCCAAGACCATCAGTTATTCCAGCAGCTAATGCGATAATATTTTTTAACGCACCACCAAGCTCAACTCCAACGATATCTGGATTTGTGTATACACGGAAGTAGCTATTCATAAACAAGTCTTGTACTTCCTCAGCCGCTTCCATACGCTTTGCTGCAGACGTAACCGTCGTCTCTTGACGTAAACCGACTTCTTCAGCATGACTCGGTCCAGACAGCACAACAACGTCTTTAATCAAGTTCTCTGGAATTTCTTCCTCAATCACTTCCGAAATACGTTTTGACGTACCAGGTTCAATTCCTTTACTTGCATGAACCCAAGTAATCGGACCCGCTACATATTTCTTCATATCTTGCAATACTTCTCTATACGCTTTCGTTGGCACTACAAGAAGTACTACATTTACATCTACTAATGCTTCTTCTAAAGAAGAGTAGGCTACGATTGTGCTTGGCAATGTAATTCCTGGAAGGTATCGACTATTCTCATGTTTCGTATTAATCTCATCCATAAGTTCAGATCGATTTCCCCAAATTCGTACATCATGTCCATTGTCAGCCAATACCATCGCTAACGCTGTTCCCCAGCTACCTGCTCCTACTACTGTGATTTTTGTCATAAAATCACATCCTCTCCATTAGTCTCTTGCTCTAGCGATAATGTGAATCGGCGTTCCTACAAAACCGAACGCTTCACGTAAACGATTCTTTAAGAAGCGCTCATATGAGAAGTGCATTAACTCTGTATCGTTTACAAATATAACAAATGTTGGTGGTTTTACCGCAACCTGTGTCGCATAGAAGATTTTCAGACGGCTACCATTATGAGTTGGTGTTGGATTCATCGCTACCGCATCCATAATTACATCATTTAATACGTTCGTTTGAATACGAATGCTATGGCTTTCATTTACTTCATTAATAACTGGTAATAATGTTTGTGTACGTTTTTTCGTTTTTGCAGATAAGAATACAATCGGTGCGTACTCTAAAAATTGGAAATGAGCACGGATGTTTTCTTCAAATGCTTTCATTGTTTTTTCATCTTTTTTCACTGCATCCCATTTGTTTACGACGATAATAACAGCACGTCCTGAATCATGAGCATATCCAGCAATTTTTTTATCCTGTTCAATAATTCCTTCTTCTCCGTCTAAAACGACTAAAACAACGTCAGAACGTTCAATCGCTCTAAGTGCACGAAGTACACTATACTTTTCTGTACTTTCGTATACTTTCCCTTTTTTACGCATACCAGCTGTATCGATGATTACATAATCTTGACCATCTTTACTATATGGCGTATCAACAGCATCACGTGTCGTTCCCGCTATATTACTTACAATTACACGTTCTTGACCAAGAAGTGCATTTACAAGTGATGATTTCCCTACATTTGGACGTCCAATTAAAGAGAAACGGATTGTTTCATCATCGTACGCTTCTTCTTCAATCTTTGGAAAATGATTTGCAGCTTCATCTAACAAATCACCAAGTCCTAAACCGTGTGTACCTGAAATCGGGAATGGCTCGCCAAATCCTAATGCATAAAAATCATAAATATCACTACGCATCTCTGGATTATCAACCTTATTTACCGCAAGTACAATTGGTTTTTTAGAACGATATAAAATTTTAGCAACTTCTTCATCCGCTGCAGTTACACCATCGCGACCATTCGTCATAAAAATGATAACATCTGCTTCATCAATCGCTACTTCCGCTTGTTGACGAATTTGTGTCAAGAACGGCTCGTCTCCAATATCAATTCCACCTGTGTCAATAATGTTAAACTCATGATTTAACCATTCTCCCGCACTATAAATACGGTCTCGCGTTATACCTGGTATATCTTCTACGATTGAAACTCTTTCTCCAACAATTCTATTGAAAATAGTAGATTTTCCTACGTTCGGGCGGCCTACTATTGCTATTACTGGTTTCGGCATATACTTTCATCCTTTCAACTTGCTTCTGTTTATTATGTAAAAAACCCTTCTTTGTGCAAGAAGGGATTTGCATTCCAGAATATTTCTCAACGTATCAAAACACCTCACATTATAACACACGTTGCTAATGTTTCACAATAATATATACATTCTCTTGTAAGCGATGCGCAATACCATCTAAAATTGCCTCTAAATTATTTGCAACAAATTCTAATTCCTCTGTCGATTCACAAGTAAACAAAGGGGCACCACCAGCAAATTTCTCTGGCGCTGTTGTAATAACTGCGAGAATTACACTTTCTAACATCATCCCTTATCTCCCCTTCCTTTCGGGGCTTCCGATGACATATGAACAGCACTTTCTAACGTCGGCACATTTCCTATGACACCTATCGCTTTCTCTGCATCTTGATCTTGTGGCAAGACAAAGATTCCAACCCTACCATCTTCTAAATCACGCTTTGCTAACGGCACAAGCGCCGGCGTACCAGAATCTCTATAAATCCCTAAAGCGACAGAAACATCATGTAAAATAGCTTGTCGTTGTCCTAAGTTTGAGATTGTCACCATCGCATCAATTGATTTCGGCCTTAAAATAAAGCCCATTCCATACTTCATAATTTCCTCTTGCCTCGCTGGCAATCCAATATTCATAATGTAAATATTATCAATATACAGCCCCGCTCCTTCAAAACGAAGTGGAACATGCTCGATATCAACAAGATCATGTAACCTTTTGCCCGACATTAATTTTTTTGCGATAATAAATGCGATGATAGCCATAATTACTCCAGCAATCCATGAACGGAACCCTATATATGCAAACGTCGTTGCAAACGACGTTAACATCGCCAAATAGTTCCGACTTTCAAAAACTAATGCAATCCCTTCAATATATGTATTTCCACGCGGTACGAGCTCATATCCATCTAATTGTTGAAGTGTATTTCTTTCCATATTACGCACATCACGAAACTGCGTTGCTGCCAATGTAAGAAACGTAATAGCAGAAAAATCTTTTTTCAAAATTGACGGAATCGCAATTGCTCCTAAAGCCGCTGCAATTAACCCCATCGCAACGTGAATAATTTTCCCGTGGAGTCTCGTCGGATATTGACGCGTATCTGTCCGGAGCATTAGCACTCTCGTTACTGTCCCCGCTATTACTCCGCATAAAATGGCCGGTGTATATTCAGTCATGTATTACCCTCGCCTTTCTTTTACGTGTTTTCCCTTTGAACTGTTCCATATATACTGATGCTTTTGCAATCCAAAACAAAATTGCCATAAACAATGTAGAAACGGCGACGATATCAAAAAACGCTAAGCTACCGTAATCGTAAGGGAAGTGTAGTTTCCGAAAAATAAGTGTCACAAACAATTCTCCCTGTAACATTCCTACATAAAGAGAACATAATCGTAATATGCGATCTTCGTGTAGTAAAACCGATGCATACACAAGAGCACTACTTAACAAAAACAGCCTATCCACCACAATCCAAATTGGATCATATACTTCTAACAAATGAAAACTTGTATATAACATTGCAATAATAAGTGCCGAAAGTAAGGTATATAATTTTTTCCAAATAGAATAGAGCGTGATTCCTATAAAAGCAACAATACAAAGCAAAAGCGCATTTACTGATACCGCGAATGAAGCAATCGTTACATGCAACGGAGAGCAAATAATAAAAATCAATATACAGGCGCTTAGCTTCCACCGAATAGAATCCTTTTTCATAAAAAAAGTTACGACAATCCACCCTATCCAAGCTATAAAATAAAAAGTACTCCCTTCCATCATTTCACCTCCTATGTTTTCCATTATGGGAACTTTTTATGAAAGTTAATCCACTTTCTTCGCGCATAGTTTTTTCATATAACAGCAACACTTTTAATAAGGAGGTGCTATTCATTATGGGTAAAGATCGTCAAGAACGAAAACTAAGAGAATCACGCCGCGTTGAATCTGATCGTGACCAATCACTACAATATCCAGGTGCAACTGGACTAGATACACCAGAACAAGCTCGCAAGCAGAATCAGCACTAATGAATACAAAAAGACGGTTTCGATATTGTACGAAACCGTCTTTTACATTTTACTTATATCGAAATAATATTTCATATATAAATCTTTCTAGGATTTTTTTACCTCCACCTATTTCCTTTGACAAAATCAAACAATTTCCAATCATTCAGCCGTACAATACCTACAATTTCCAACCTCTATTTCAGTCGAAATTTTCACAAACTAATGTTTATATACATAATAATAATTTTTTTTATTTTTATAGAATATTAATTCATCACTCACTTTATATTACTAAAAAAGAGCAGAAAACAAAAAAATCAACCAAACGGTTGATTTTTTATCTTCTACTATAATGCGTCGTATCAATACCACGCTGCGTTAACCAATGATATGTTTCACCCTTTACAACAAGAGGCACAGCCTGTAACTCTTCTATCGTCTTCGCACCAAGAGCTGTCATAATAAATTTCAAATCTGTATGTAAAAGATCAATTTCATCCACTAACTTCTCAATACCATCTTGCATTAAAATACGTAAAAAGTAACCAGCAAACGCAGTTGTATTCGCCCCTAATGCGATTGCTTTCGCTACGTCGAGCGCTGTTTGTATACCCCCAGATGCAATAAAAGAGAGGTTATTATTTGTAGAGGTTGCTTCAATAATCGAGGTTGCTGTTTGTATGCCCCAGTTATTAAAATAAGAAAGCATTCGCTGTCTTCTTTCATTTTCAACAGCAGCAAAATTCGTACCACCTTGTCCGCCAATATCAATTGCCGTTACACCTACGCTCGCTAACTGCTGCACGGTTTCCTTACTCATCCCAAATCCAACTTCTTTTACAATGACAGGAACTTTACTATTTAAAACAATTTTCTCAATGCGCTGAAGTACACCAGTAAAGTCACGGTCTCCTTCTGGCATTGTTAACTCTTGTATGACATTTAAATGAATTTGCAATGCATTCGCTTCAATCATATCAACGGCACGCTCTGCCTGTTCGCTAGTTGCCTCACTACCTAAATTAGCAAAGAAAATACCATTTGGGTTTACTTTTCTAATAATCTTATAAGAAGCAGCCTCACTTTCATCTTTTAACGCCGCCATTTGCGAACCTACAGCCATAGCAAGATTATGATGTTTCGCTACATATGCTAATTGCTCATTAATATGTAACGTTTTCTCTCCTCCACCACCAGTCATCGCATTGATAAAAATCGGCGAACTTAGTGAAAGTTCGCCGATTTTTGTTTCACATGTTATTGTGTCATAACTTGAATTTGGCAAACCTTGATGCACAAAATCAATATCATGAAAGCCATGCGTACGAGACTGACCAGTAGAAAGAGCGTATTCAATATGATCTAATTTACGTTTTGCCCTTACCACTTGTACCCCTCTTTATTTCTTTAATTTTTTCAGTTGTTCACCAATAATATCACTTAATTGGAAAGTAGCAGAATCAGCATTTGGTTCATACTGACTGTAATCTTCAATTACATTATTTTCCTCAAGCGCTTCTTTTATACTTAAAGAAATACGTTTCTCTGCTACATGGACTTCAAGCACTTTCACTTTTACTTCTTGTCCCATTTCCAATACTTCACTTGGATTTTTCACGTGACGATTTGCAATTTGAGATACGTGCACAAGACCTTCAACGCCAGGTAAAACTTCAACGAATGCACCGAATGTAACAAGACGTTTTACTACTCCCTCACGAATATCTCCAGCCTTTAGTTCGCCAGCCACATTTTCCCAAGGTCCTGGTTGAGCTGCTTTAATTGATAAAGAAATACGTTGTGTATCAGCATCAACAGATAATACCTTTACCTTTACCTTTTGCCCTTGCTCTAATACTTCAGAAGGTTGCTCTACACGTTCGTGTGAAATTTGTGAAATATGAACTAAACCGTCCACACCACCAACATTTACGAAAGCACCAAAATCAGTTAATCGTTGTACTGTTCCTTCAACAACGTCGCCTTCTTTTAATGAAGAGATTGCTTCTTTTTTCTTAGAATCTAGCTCTAATTCTACTACTGCTTTATGCGAAAGGATTACACGATTTTTTTCGCGGTCTAATTCAACAATTTTCACGGCTAATTTTTTGCCTTTATAGTCAGTAAAATCTTCTACATAATGTACTTCTACAAGTGAAGCTGGGATAAAACCACGAACACCAAGGTCCACAACTAATCCACCATTCACGATATCTTTTACAGTCACATCAAATACATGACCAGAAGTAAATTTCTCTTGTAATTCTACCCATGCCTTTTCTGCATCAACTGCACGTTTAGATAAGACAAGATCATCCTCTTCTAATTTAATAACCTTTAATTCTAGTGTTTGATCTAATTCTACTACATCGCTTGCTTTTTCAATATGAACGTTAGCTAATTCACTAATTGGAATTACGCCATCTGTTTTGTATCCAACATTTACAAGCACTTGTTTCTCTTCAACCTTCGTTACAGAACCTGTAACAACGTCACCAACTTGTAATTCTTTTGAATCCATAACTTCTTCATTCATTTTCTCTACCATGGAAATACCTCCCTACAGAATTGACAAAGCATTTTTTATGTATATACGAAATGAAAACGAATGTTTTCATTTGCATGTTTAAGAATTTATCATCACATACTCAGTTTTCATACATTTCACTAGAAAATATATTAAACCTATATAAATAGTATACAGCAAAATCATCTTGAAGAAAGTATGTTTTGAAATATAATAGCGAATATATTCTGAAAGTTTTATCCCTCTTTTACTAACTTCTTACAAATCCGATCATTTGTCAAGGAAAGAGGTTCACAATTCACGTATCCTTTACATTTCTATACAAACAAAAAAAGAAAGAGGCTATCCCCTTTCTTTATTTCGCAAACACTCCTGAAACAATACTCATAATTTTTCGGACAACTTCTTCAATTGATAAAGAAGTTGTATCTAATTCCAATGCATCATCAGCTTTTTTTAGAGGAGAAACTTCGCGTTCTGAATCTAATTTATCACGCTGAGCAATTTCTTCTTTTAACTGCTCTAAATTAGAATCGAAACCTTTATTCATATTTTCTAAATGTCTTCTTTCTGCTCTTTCTTCAACAGAAGCAAGCATAAAGATCTTCACTTCAGCATCTGATAACACATGTGTACCAATATCACGGCCATCCATTACAACGCCGCCTTTTTCCGCTAACTCTTGTTGACGACGTACCATTTCTTCACGAACAAGGCGATGTTTCGCTACAATAGATACTCGATTCGTCACATCAGGTGTACGAATTACTTCAGAAACATCTTGTCCATTTAAAAATACAAGTTGTGTATTTTCTCCTTGTTGAAACTCAATATTCACATTTTTTACAACTTCCATTAACTGCTCTTCATTTTCAATGTCCACTTTTTGCTCAAGGGCTGCATATGTAATCGCACGATACATTGCGCCTGTATCAATATAAACGTAAGAAAGTTTCTTCGCTACTACTTTCGCAACTGTACTTTTTCCAGCAGCAGCTGGACCATCTATAGCAATTGAAATTCGTTTATCCATTGTAACACCTCATTTTTTCACTTATAAAACAAAACGAAAAGCAGGCATTCTCCTGCTTCTTCTCATTTGCTTCACGTCATTAAATCCTCAATTATTGTAGCATAATCCTTCATAGAAGAAAATGAAAACTACCTATTCACCTGTAAGGTTTCTACTTTGTTTTTTACCATGACACCTTCATAATAAACAATTTTAGATAAATATTTCACTGATGACTTATGTATAAATAACAATTGCACAACCGAAAGACAAATGAATTGTATTACTAATATACGAATAATAATTTGCTCCACCTTTTTCAACGTAATTGCTCCCTCCTATCCTATATTTACACTTTCCGTTTCGTGGTTTTACACATCGTACATATAGCAGCTAACTTTATTGTCATTTTCGAGGCATACTTTTATACATTTCCATTGTCGAATTTACTCAAAACATGTTATGTTCTAAATGTATTTTTTTACTTGAAAGGGGTATAAGCATTGAAAAGAATCCTAGTTTTACACACAGGTGGAACAATTGCAATGGAGGAAGATAAAGAAACTGGGGTCGTACAACCAGGTGAAAAAAATCCTCTTTTAAAATTTATTCCTGATTTAGAAGGCGATGTTGATTTGATCGTTGAAGACGTGTTCCATCTACCATCTCCTCATATGACACCGAGCGAAATGTTACAATTACAAGTCATCATCGATGAAAGAGTAAAACAAGACAACATTCATGGCGTAGTCATTACGCATGGTACGGATACATTAGAAGAAACAGCCTATTTCTTAGATTTAACAGTACAGGCAACTATTCCAATCGTTGTAACAGGCGCAATGCGTTCTAGTAATGAATTAGGTGCTGATGGTCTATATAACTTCTTATCGGCTGTAAAAGTCGCTAGCTGTAGTGAAGCAGCTGAAAAAGGTGTTCTAGTCGTATTAAACGACGAAATTCATTGCGCTACAAATGTAACGAAAACACATACTAGTAATGTAGCAACATTCCAGAGTCCACAGTATGGACCAATTGGTATGGTAACAAAGCGCGGCGTTGTATTCCATCACGCTTTAGTACATCATGAAACATATTCAGTAAATAAAGTTTCTAAAAACGTAGTTGTTCTAAAAGCATACGCTGGTATGGACGATACATTGTTAGCAGCAATTGAAAACCTTCCAGTAGATGGGATTGTTATTGAAGCACTTGGACAAGGTAATTTACCTCCAAGAACACTTCCTAGTCTAGAACGATTAATAAACAAAGGAATTCCTGTCGTATTAGTTTCTCGTTGTTTCAACGGCATCGTTCAAGATGTATATTCATATGAAGGTGGCGGCAAGCAATTAAAAGATATGGGTATTGTATTCACATACGGTTTAAATGCTCAAAAAGCACGCATTAAATTATTAGTTGCATTAGAGAATACAACTTCTCATGAATCAATCCAAAATATGTTTATGCACGATTAAAAAAGAAGCTGTCGAAGTTTATTTCGACAGCTTCTTTTTACATTTCTCTCGTTGCAATGGTTTGCGCAATCGCATCCCCATGAAATCGACCGTTCTCAATAAATATTTCATTTGCATTATTTCCAGCAGCAATTACACCTGCAATGAAAATATTTTCAGCGTTCGTTTCCATTGTATCCTCTGTATAAATCGGGCGTCCTGTTTCCTCATCAATCCGAACACCCATCCTCGTTAAGAAACTATGATCAGGATGGTAACCAGTCATCGCAAATACAAAATCATTTTGGATTGTATATGCCTCATCATCAACTGTAAACGTTAATGTATGTTCAGTAACTTCTTTCACGTGAGCCCCGAAATGCATTTGAATTGTGCCGCTTCGTACTAATGCCTCAAACTCCGGCAAAATCCACGGCTTAATGCTCGGAGAGTACTCACTTCCGCGATATAAAACTGTTACACGCGCACCGGCTTTAACAAGTTCTAACGCCGCATCTACACTCGAGTTTTTCCCACCTATAACTACTACATCTCGATCAAAATAAGGATGTCCCTCTTTAAAATAGTGAGCTACTTTCTTCAATTCCTCACCTGGAACATTCATATAATTTGGATTGTCATAATATCCAGTTGCTACAACAATATATTTCGCTATATATATTTCTTTACTTCCGTCACGCTTTGTCGTTTCAACTTGAAAAACATCTCCATCCTTTTGAACTTTCTCCACTCGTTCAAAAGCATTTACACGTACAGATTTACGCTTTACTACTTCACGATAATACGCAAGCGCTTGATTTCGAACAGGCTTACGATTTTCTGTAATAAAAGCTACATCACCAATTTCTAATTTTTCACTAGAAGAGAAAAATGTTTGATGTGTTGGATAATTATAAATCGCATTTACAATGTTTCCTTTTTCAATTACTAACGGGTTTATCCCTACCTTTTGCAACGAAATTGCTGCTGCTAATCCGCACGGACCGCCTCCAATTATGATAGCTGTTTCTTTCTCCATACTCAGCTCACTCCTAGTCTTCTACCAATACGCTATTTATAAAAACAAGAAAAAACCTACTTACAGCAGTAGGCACCTATCTTTATTGTATTCATTTTTCATATATTTGTCATCTAAACGAAACGTACATCCGATAGACATCTGCTAAAAACTGCTGAAATTTAATACCTTGTTTCCCTAATACATTTTCAGGATCAATCTTTCTAGCTGGGTCAAGTGTTTTATGTGATACGATATCTTTTTTCGGATTCAAGCCGAAGTTTTGACATAAATACGCATGATACCACGTAAAACGGGTATATGCTTCCCAAAAGTTAACATCACCGCCATAACAAAGTTCCACTCCAATGGCAGCCTTATTGGCATCATAACCATATAAGTCATTATCTGTCGACACACCATATCGAACATGATAGGCTACTTCATTTATAGGAACAATTTCCAATATTGTTTTATCATCTATAAATGTATGTGCCGAAGCTTTCGGTTGTATTTCATTAAAGTAATCCCGATTCCCTATCGCATTGCTACCAGGGTTCCCCGTATCATGACTTACAATAAATCTTACTTTAGAAAGAGGAATTCCCGGTCGTGAACTTCCATACCCAATATAGTTACGCTCTATAGGAAACATCGCCATTACTACCAACTCCCACTTCAGAAGATTACCTTACTTCTTTATATATGTATTCGGTAGCAATGTCCTTATCGCATATTTCTTATGCGAAGAGAAAATCGAAAATATTTGATGTGAACACCATAAATAATAAAATACTTACAGCAACTCCATAAAAACCGTAAAACCAAACACAATCTTCTTTCGTATCTAAACCGAAAAATTTATTTACTGATTGTAATAATGTGCCACGCTTACTTTGTTTGTTTCTTAATACTTCCACTCGTTCTACAACATCTGCTGGCATCATAAATCTTTGGTCTACTGTCATTTTCATCATTTATCTCTCCTTAAAATCATTTCCGTTTTGTTTATCTAAGGAAAGTATAGCACGTTTGTTCGTACAGAACAAGCGTTCTTTTGATTTTTTATTTTATTTTTCAACAAACCAAGTAAGTATTGAGATTACAAAGGCGATAATAGGCCCTACTACAACCACACCAAATATTAAAAACAGCAGTCCTTCCCCGAACACCCGAACGATACTTGTTTTTGAGGCTTTCATCGTTCTTGCGAGTTCTCCCTCTAACCTCTTAACTTTCTCTTCTAATTGTTCTACTCGTTCCATCATTTCATTTTCCATATACACCACCTCATCCTTATACTTCAACAAAAAAACGTGATTCCCTCGAAAGGAATCACGTTTTCTCATAATATAATATTATACCCAACCTCTGAAGCGACTTGCTTCAGCCATTTTACGAACACCAACCATATACGCCGCTAAGCGCATGTTCACTTTACGAACTTGTGCTGTTTCATAAATAGAATCAAATGATCTTACCATTACTTTTTCTAAACGTTGTTCTACTTCTTCTTCAGTCCAGTAGTAACCTTGGTTATTTTGTACCCACTCAAAGTACGATACTGTTACACCACCAGCACTTGCTAATACGTCCGGAACAAGTAAAATGCCGCGATCTGTTAAAATTTTAGTTGCTTCTAATGTTGTTGGACCATTTGCAGCTTCAACAACGATTTTCGCTTTAATATTGTTAGCATTTTCTTCTGTAATTTGGTTCTCAATTGCAGCTGGAACTAAAATGTCGCAATCCAGTTCTAACAATTCTTTGTTTGAAATTGTATTATTAAATAGTTTTGTTACTGTACCGAAGCTATCACGACGGTCTAATAAATAATCAATATCTAATCCGTTTGGATCATGCAATGCACCGTAAGCATCCGAGATTGCAATAACTTTCGCGCCTGCATCATGCATAAATTTAGCTAAGAAGCTTCCAGCATTACCGAATCCTTGAACAACAACGCGCGCACCTTTAATATCAATGTCGCGTTTTTTTGCAGCTTCACGAATACAAATTGTTACACCTTTCGCTGTTGCTGTTTCACGTCCATGTGATCCACCTAATACAAGTGGCTTACCTGTAATAAATCCTGGTGAATTAAATTCATCGATACGGCTATACTCATCCATCATCCATGCCATAATCTGAGAGTTTGTGAATACATCTGGAGCTGGAATGTCTTTTGTCGGTCCTACGATTTGGCTAATTGCTCGTACATAACCGCGGCTTAATCTTTCTAACTCACGGAATGACATTTCACGTGGGTCACAAATAATTCCACCTTTACCTCCACCGTATGGTAAATCAACAATACCACACTTTAAACTCATCCAGATTGAAAGTGCTTTCACTTCATTTTCTGTCACATTCGGATGGAAGCGAATTCCACCTTTCGTTGGACCAACAGCATCATTATGTTGTGCACGATATCCAGTAAATATTTTAACAGTCCCATCATCCATACGAACTGGTATTTTCACTGTCATCATACGAATTGGTTCTTTTAATAATTCATATACTTCGTTTGGATAACCCAATTTTTCTAATGCTTCACTAATAACAATTTGTGTCGAATTCAATAATTCAAAATGTTGTTCCCTTTGTTGTTGTGTTTTTGTTTGAGTTCCCTTTTCGGCTACCATAGTAAGTAAACCCCCTGTAATTTCACTTGTTTAGTAAACCTTCATTGCCTAGTATACACCGTTAAATTTGGAATGCAATAGAAAACGCTAACAAATATATACAAACTATTTTCTGTTGCAAGCGTTTTCACTATCATTATAGTCCTTTTATCACTTTTAGAAAAGTAAAATACTTAAATATTTAAATATTTTTTATTTTACTTATATATAACACCTTAAGAAGATACTTTTAAGTAATGTAAAGAACGCCTAAGTATTTATGACTCCCGCTATACCATCGATCGTTTTGACATTTCCAGACCAATATTTTAGATTTTTCCAAATAAAAAACAAAACCTAAGCTTTGTTATATTAGCTAAGGTTTTGTTTTTTCACAAAGTAATTGTGTATTTGTTCAATTGCTTGCGAAGCCATTAATTCTTTACCATACTCCATTAGACGATAAATAGTTGCTGTAGACGGATTACCATATTCCGCTAAAATAGCTATAAAATCTGCCTTCAGTAATTGAATTTGCTCCTCTTCTTCTATCCAAAGATAGAAACGACCATCCCACGTATATAGTTTTCCGCCAGTTACATCAAGGTTATATAAACGATTCGACAGGTTAATTACGTCATCTAGTGTAGCAAACTCATAAAGTATATGCTCGCTTTCATCTAGAGTCACTTGCATTTCAATAAACTCGTCACGGAACTCATCATCTGTATCCACATCTTGATGTTCTTTCGTTACAATTACGACCATTCCTTGCGCTTGTAGAGAAAATACTTCAACTGCAATCGGACCATCCGCTTCAAATCCTAGTTCCTTGTTTGCTTCCTGCATCATATCACGAAATAATTGCTGTACTTTCGGTGCATTTCTCCACAAATCTTCTTTCGTTAATCCTCGTTCAGATAAATCATCAAATGTTAAGAAAATTTTTATCTTATTGTAATTTAATCGTTCCAGCCTCATCTCATACCCTCCCTACGTAACCAATGAATATAATTTTTATTATATGAAATAGAAAATAGATGGTTCTTTTCGAACAACTATTCTAACATTTTTAACCAATCATCCCATTCTTCTTTCGTATCACCAATTAGGCGTGTTTGAATGTTCAACTGATCTCGAGCACCTATTTCTCCTATAAAACCAACCGAAAGGTTCTCACTTTTTTCTTGCAACAAATTCATGTCGTTCATCGCGTTCTTAAATTCTCGTCCGTCATCAAAAGAGACTACTACATATGTAGGTTGTATTTGCTCAACAGCTAACAAAATACCTTCTTCCGCTAAACTTGACCTAATATATATCACCTCATATCCCTTTAAGCGTAAATACGTTGAGAAAACAAACCCTTTCAACATATTATTTTCTAACACGACAACTTTGTGTATAGAAGAAAATGTCGATGCATTATGATACACCATTCCTAGACGAGTTTGTAAAAATGATACGACATATTGGAATTGCACCAATGTAACTTCATTATTATTTTTTAACGTTAACAATTTATTTGACACTTGAAGAACAATACTTGCTATAACTTTTTCTGTTGCATAAATACTAAAAGCCTCGTTTAACAATGCAGAAGTTGTAATTTCATCAAATTTTAACAAAGCATGTAGTAAGTCGTCCACTAAAACAACTTCTCTATCGTAATGTATTTCTTTTTGAACACTATGCTGCAAACGATTCCCTTCTAATAATTGAACTGCTTGTCCAATCATCATGCCGGAAGAAACTTTGTCCATTAACCATTTCAAAATTTGAATATGCTCTTCTGTATATAATCGATGCCCCGCATGATTCCGCTTTGGGGCAATAATTTGATATCGTCTCTCCCATGCACGAAGCGTACTCGGCTGAATTCCAATTATATTCGAAACAGCTTTTATGTTATATTTCCCGTTTAGAGTTGGCATCATTTCCCTCCGCATAACGTAATAATATGTGTTTGAGCAGGTGCTCGGAAGCGAAGTGGAATCAACGTTGTTCCATATCCATTACTAACAAAAAGAGTCATATTTGAATGCTTATATACGCCACCTTTTAAATGTTTTTTAGATGGGAATAATCGAATCTGTCCCCCATGTGTATGTCCACTTAAAACAAGTGAAATTTGTTCTTCTCCAGACATTTTACTTATGATATCAGGGTTATGGCTAATTAATATGCGAAAACCATCTTCTTTGCAATCAGCCAACGCCAAATCTAAACGATCACGTTTCAAACCAACATCATCTACACCAAGTAAACAAATTTTTTCTCCTCGTTCAGACTCAAATACAACTCTTGTATTATCTAAAACTTTCACATTATTTTCTAATAACAAAGCATCTAATTCATGATATTCAATCTCATAATCATTATTTCCCCATACAAAATATACAGGAGCTATCGCTCTTAACTTTTGTATATTCGCAGAGATTTTCGATAAAGGGACGCCTCTTTCCGCTAAATCACCACCAATAATTACAAGGTCTACCTTTCCTTTTACTTGTTCAATTAACGAACTTGAAATGACCCTTCTATGAATATCAGAAATAAAAAACACCTTTACTTCTTGAAAACTTTCCGGAAATTCTTCAAATATTAAAGTATGTTCTAACACAGTATTACGCATCGCTTCTGTATACATTACAAGAAGAAATATAATACCAATACATATGAGAGTACTTAATAAGATAATCCATATCATATATTTTTGACTCCCCTCCTCATAAAGAGAATCCTCAATTTTTATAGTAGGTATGTTACTAGCTATCCTGCTTTGCGGAATTATCTTTTATCGGAATTTTTAATTCTTGACCTATTTTCACTTCATCTTTTTGTAAATCATTATACTTTTTAATCACTTCGATCCCAGTTTCATCTGAAAAATATTGCTTCGCTATACTTTCTAAAGTTTCTCCCTCTTTCACCGTATGCGTTACTACTTTCTCAGATGGTGCCCCGGATTCAGATTTAGCTGAATCAAAGAAAATGACCTCAAACGCACTTTTCCCAGCGTTATTACCATCACTTTTCACCTGAATATATTTATCTGTATACCATAAGATACTAATTGGTAGTAATATGAATAGAAATGTTAAAACTCGGACGAAAATATGATTCATTTTAAACTTTTCTTTTTTCTCTTTATTTCTATGAATTTCACTACGCGGCGGTAAACCTTCTTTTTCTTCCACTCGCTCAACTTCTAATTCCTCTTCAAAATCAGGAATTCGTTTTCTCATGTTGTTCACCACCACCTTCCATTTATTTTCTTAATTGGAGTCCCATTATAAAATCAACAAGAAAGTGTGCAAAGATTGTTATAAACAAATTTCCTGTCCATTGAAATACATAACCAAAGACAAAACTAATGAAACAGACGAAACAAAACAAAAATGGCTTTTTTATATACCGAATATGTAACACTGCAAATACTAAACTCGCTATTACAATTCCAAAGTGCGTCTGCACTACACCTCTAAATAGAAATTCTTCTGCAAAACCGATAATGAACGTAATAACGAGTAGATGCATAACTGACATTCCTTGGAACATTCTATCGTTAATACCACCATCATCAAACCAAGACTCTGGAAATACTCGCATTGCAACATAATCTAATAACACAATACCAATTGCTAATAAGCCACCTATTATAAGTATAGACACCGGTTCCCATTTCCACAGACTATACACCGATTTTATATCTCGGAATAATATATATGCTAGTAAACAACCGATACCGATAATAATGAACTGTGTGATATACAGGTTCAGCCTTATTTCTTTCGGACTCATATCTTCAATATTATGCCTTTGAATGTTCATCATTCCCCCATCTTTTCTAGACCGAAAAGCTTTTGTAACTCTGTTTCCCAATTATAGTCGAAATCCGATTGTTGCGCTTGTCTTTTTTTATAATCTGTTTTTGTAATACCACAATAGTCACAGCAATTTTTTAACTCGTTCTCTTTTCTATAACCGAATTGTTGCAGCAAATATTCACGTCTACATCCTTTCACTTGTATCCATGATTTCATGTTTTCTAGCTCACTATATTTATTACGCAGCCTTATTTCTACTTCAGCTATTAATCTGTTCATAATTCCATCTGACAAGCTCTCTAATTTTAATTTTCGCTGTTGTATGATTCCAAGCTGCTCAAGATGATAACGGATGAAACGCCAATATTGTTCATTAAATCTTGCTGCATTATAACAAATTTCTTCTACCTCTTCTATTGGTAATTCTTTCGTTTGAAACATTCTTTCTTGTAGTAAAGAAAATAAAAACTGTATTTGCGACTGACTTGGCAATTCATCCTCAATTATTGAAATTGGCAAATCGTGATCTAACGGACTACATAGTAAGATAGCTATACTCGGTTCACCATCTCTTCCAGCTCTTCCGATTTCTTGTAAATAGGAAGCTATATTAGTCGGATAATGGAAATGAATAATATAGCTCGTATTCGACTTATTTACTCCCATACCAAAAGCACTTGTACATATTACAAGCTGCAACTGGTCATTCATAAACTGTTGTTGAATTAACATACGCTCTTCATGTTCCATACCACCATGATAAAATGCGACACCAGTCACGCCTTTTCCTCTTAAATATTCCGTTAAACGTTCTGTCCACGCTCTACTTGAACAATATACAATTCCTGGCCCTTGTAAATACATCACCTGGTCCAAAAGCACTTCTTTCTTCTCCTCTATCGTCTCCACAAATTGTACTTCCATTGCAATATTTGGACGATCAATAGAGTATACATGCTGCGTCACTTTCTTCAAATCTAAACTCTCCGCTATATCTCGTAGCACATCTTTCGTCGCTGTTGCCGTTAATGCTAGCACCGTAGGAGACCCGATATTCCCAATGACTACATTTAGTTTTTTATAGTCTGGTCTAAAATCATAACCCCATTGCGAAATACAATGAGCCTCATCCACAACAAATAATGAAATATGAACTCTCTTCAATTCTCTTATTAACACTTCCGACTGCAACATCTCTGGTGATACAAAAATAAATTTATATGAAGCTAATTTTTTCATCGCTTCTCTTTTTTCATGTAATGTCCGAAAACTATTAAATGCAATCACTCGGTTTTTCACAACATATTTTAATTGTGTAACCTGATCTTCCATCAAAGATAATAATGGTGATACAACAAGTACTGTTCCTTCTTGCATTAGCCCTGGAAGTTGATAGCACATAGACTTCCCTCTTCCAGTCGGGAGCATTGCTATAACATCTTTTCCTTCTAATAAATCTGTAATTACCCCTTTTTGCCCTGGACGAAATTCAGAATATCCAAACCATCTATATAAATATTCCTCAAGCTTCATTCATACCCTCCATCTGCGCCAATACAAGACGGACCTCAAAATAAGAAATCCCCTCTCCAACCGCTTGTTTCAACTCACGCAACTTACGTGTTTGTAATGCCTCAATTACTTTTGTTACTTTATCTATTTTATCTTTTTCCATAAACATCTCGATTGAAAACTCTTTTTCCCGTAAAGCAATTTCAACAAAATGATCTTCTATCGTTGCAACCTTTAAATTTCTAATTGTCGCTATTTCTTCTAAAGAACGTCCTTGTCTCCAAAAATTATATGTTTTTTTCGTTGATAAACTAAATAATTCAGCTCTCTCATTTGGGTAAGATATAATTTCAGCTAACAGCGGAAATTCATTTTCTTTATCGCGAACTTCTTGTATAAAGAAGTGAATTGTACCCCAAAATAAAAAGTACACCCGAAATATATCTTGTTTCGTAATTTCCGCTAATTGCTGCAATGTACAACCGATACGTTCATATCCTGTTAATCGATATGTTACAATTGTCGCTTCTACCACATCACCTTTTCCTAAAAGATTATGTATTTCTTTCCATAATCTTTTCGCCAATTCACTTCTCCTATACGGTATACCTGTTAAAAAACGTTTCACCCACACCGTTATTTCTGTATCTTGTTGAATGGGAATAAACTTCGTATTATTCTGTTGTAAATTAGATATAGTTTGAATAATTAATGATACTCTTTTCCAAAATGTTTCACCTAATTCTCCATAGTGCAAACCATGTAAATGCGCGGGAAAAGCATACACTTCCTCCCATGTTTGCAACTGCATTTTACCTTTAGATGTTAACAAATATGTATTTTCATGTATTTCTTGAATCAAATCCGCTTGCAACAACTTTGCAACTTCACGATCATAATCTGTTCTATTTAACGATTTATATATTGCAAACAAAAAAGAAATTCGGAACATATTTCCATCTTGTAACGTTTGTGAAGATCGTTTTCCTTTTAATAAATAATAAATAGAAGAAACGGTCCTTTCACCATTCAATTGTTTTAAACAATACAACACAGTATATTGTAGTTGCATTACCGCTTCCACCTTTCAATCTAACTTAGTTACTTTTTAATATGATTGCACAATTAAACTTATCATATCGGCACTGTGTACTTGTATATAGTATATTGTACCAAACGAAATAACATTTACGTATTTTGAAAATCTTGTGACATAATGCAAAAATTAGTTGACACTCTAATTGATAAGGATTATCATTATAATTTTATGTTGAAAAGTTTTAAAAACCGTTTTACAATAAGGTTATAATTTTTATGGCGAGCTTTTCACATACATATTATCAGGAGGGAAAAAAGATGGCAAAATATACAATCGTTGATAAAGATACTTGTATCGCATGTGGTGCTTGCGGCGCTGCTGCACCAGACATTTATGATTATGATGATGAAGGTATTGCATTTGTAACGTTAGACGATAACCAAGGTATCGTTGAAATTCCAGATGTATTAATTGAAGATATGATGGATGCATTCGAAGGTTGTCCAACTGACTCAATTAAAGTTGCTGACGAATCATTTGACGGCGACTCTTTAAAATTCGAATAGTCTTTTATTAACTTCAAAAAATATCCCTCATTAATATGAGGGATATTTTTTGTTTTCTATTTTCATTCTACTTAAAAAACCATTAGTAGTTCCATACTACTAATGGTTTTTTTATATTTTATGCATTTTTCATTTTTGCAAACACCCATACTTTCAGGCGTGAGAATAATGCTACAAATACAATTGTCACAACAATTCCTTTAATCAAATTAAATGGTAAGATTGCCGTTACAACCGTTGTTCTTATAGCCTCGCTAGACATAGCTGGTGAATTTAAAAACCAAGTGTAAGCTGGGAATATAATGATGTAATTTAATACACTCATGATGAGCGCCATTGTAATTGTCCCGAGCATTAATCCTGTCGTTAAACTCTTAACAGTACGATACTTTCTAAATAAGAAAGCTGCCGGTCCAATAAATAAACATCCTGCAATAAAGTTAGCAATTTCTCCAACTGGTACTCCCGTTAAACTCCCTTGAATCCCGTAATGTAAAATATTCTTTATCGCCTCTACAATTATCCCTGCAACTGGCCCGAAAATAATCGCAGCAATTAAAGCAGGTACATCACTAAAATCAATTTTTAAAAATGGCGGAAGCCCTGGAAACGGGAAATCCAACATCATCAGTAAATATGCAATACTACTTAGCATCGCTACACTCACCATCTGCACTACACTGTTTTTTTGTTTCATCTTTCTCTCTCCTTTTCCATCGATCTTCTCATGGAAAGTGGAAAGGTTCTGCTATGCCTACTTTTTCATAGAACGAAAAAACCCTTTGTGTTTTACACAAAGGGAGAATTTAAGGCACATCAAACAGACGTTCAAATCCATATCTTTTTTGAACGCTTGAACCTCCATCTTCTCCCATCCAGACTGTACTGTCGGCTTTGGAATCACACCAAATCCTGCCTTAGCGGCTCGCGGGCTTAGAACAAAATCACATATAGTTCATCACCGCCGGTCGGGATTTTCACCCTGCCCCGAAGATAGACCGATATTCTATTTTCCACTTCATTATACAACAACATGATCGTGTTGTGAACAAAAAAAGTGTAACTTATTAAAAATAAGTTATTAATTTTATATAACCGAAAGCAATCACTTTATTTTACAATACACTCCATATTTTTTAGTATTAGGCATTTCTCCTATGAATCCACTAGTCATATATAGTTAAAAGTGATAAGATGTTGAATTGTTAAGATAAGAACATTTTCTGGATTATGGAGGAAATGTCATGAAGAAAGAAAAGAGACACTCTATTCGAGAAGCAATGAAAAAAAACTTAAGAAAAGAATACTTTTACTTAAAAAAAGAATTACTTTTCCACTGTCCAATTGATTTAGGCACATTCTCAAGCGAGACATACTATGCTGCTTTTGATGAAGATGGCATCAGCATTTATCAGTATGATAAAAAAACAGAGAGTAAATTAAAATTATGTGAGCGTCATCCGTGGAAGAGTTGGAATAAAGTGAAGATTGATCACTACTTGACAACTTCACAATTTATTTTTCAAGGGGAGCGAAACTGGATATTATCCCTTTTCCAAAAAGGGAAAGAAGCTCAAAAAATAATTGAAGAGCATACATCTTTGCAAACTGAAGTTGTTTCCCGCTCTTTCTTAAAAAAGCTTCCAGGGTTCCGTTCTAATGCACCGCTGAATAAATACATCGGCAGCATTTGCTACACTGCACTTATTGCATTTTCATTAAAATGGATGATTCCATTTCAAGCACCACAAATTGCCCTGTACTCCATTTCAATCGGTTGTATGCTTCTTGGTCTACTTTGTTTGACAATCGGTTTAATTGAACCAACAATTGTACTGTTTCGGACAAACGAAAAAACAAGAACAAAAGTATTTTACTTATATAGCTACTTAGCTATTTCTGGATTTATATGTGTCTTTATTTTTTGGTAAAAGAAGAGCTAGTTAAACTAGCTCTTCTTTACTTTACGTATAATTGTTGATTTGGATAAATCTGATCTTGCTGCAGTCCATTTTTTTCTTTAACTTCCTTAACTGACATACTAAATTTCCGTGCAATACTAACCAAAGTGTCCCCTTTTTGGACGACATATAAGGATGAGGAAACGACTTCATTTCTCTGTTCATGTAAAACAAGTAATGGGTTCATCGCATTCTTTTTCGCCATCGTCCATCTTCCTTGATGAACTTCTAAATGTAAGTGTGCACCTCTCGATTCTCCTGTATTTCCTACTTCTCCAATTATTTCTCCTTTTGAAATATAATCCCCTTGAACTACATATCTCTTATTTAAATGTGCATACACGGCCTCATATTCTCCATGTTTAATAAATACAACGTTTCCATAACTACTTGAATAATAAGACTTTGTTACCTTACCTTCTTGAATAGCTGCCACAGGCGTACCAATCGGTGCCGCTATATCTATACCGTAGTGTTTTCCATGCCTTGTCCCAAAATAATCACTTATCTGCCCTTCAACAGGCCATGTCCATTGTTTTCCCTCTGCGTACACATGTAATTGAGATAAAAACAATACTGTCAATAACATGACGCCACATTTTAACACTTTCATATACATCCTCCGTTTTCTAATTAACACCATACCTTCTCTATTTTGGTATATTACAGAAAAAAGTATACCAAAAAAAGAAAGTGAATCACTCCACTTCCTTCTCTTTTTTATCACGAAAAACGATTGCACTGCGATTATACTCCACATCTTTTACTTGTAATCGAGCATTTATTACTCTAGCTACCGCAAACAAATAATCAGATAATCTATTTACATACTTTAGAACAACTTCATTTGTTTCCCCTTCTTTTTGCAAGGACACTATACAGCGTTCTGCTCGCCTTACAACTGTACGTGCCATATGAATAGCAGCTGCCGCTTCGCTTCCACCTGGTAAAATAAAACGCTCTAACGGCGGTGCTTCTTCTATATACAAATCAATCCTTCTTTCTAAACTTTCAACCATTTCAATCGTTACTTTATAAGGAATTTTCCCCTCTACTATCGCCAAGTCTCCCCCGCAATCAAATAGTTCATGTTGAATATTTTCAAGTTCATTGTAAATATCTCCGAAAGTCCCGCCTTGTAGCTTCGTCATTACATATCCAATATGAGAATTCGCCTCATCTATCGTGCCATATGCTTCCACTCTGATATTATCTTTATCCACTCTGCCGCCTATTACACTTGTTGTCCCTTTATCTCCTGTTTTCGTGTATAATTTCATCACTTTACGATACCCCTCTTATTATTCTTCATTCAACTAAGATAGAAAAAAAGTTCTACTATTATTTATTTAATTGATTTTACAAAAAAATAAAAAACAGTAGAACTTTATTCATTATCAACTTTAAAAACGCATATCTAAATTATACGATTCGGTAAATATACAGAGAATGTAGTTCCCTCTCCAACAACACTTGAAACAGCAATTTTGCCATCATGGCCTTGTACAATATTTTTTGCAATCGCAAGCCCGAGCCCTGTTCCAACTTTTTTTCCACGTGTTCTTGCTTTATCAGCTTTGTAGAAACGATCGAATAAAAATGGAATATCTTCTTCTGGAATGCCAGCACCCGAATCTTGTACTTCAAAAATAAGACCATTATTTTTCGTATCAATTACAAGCGTTACATGTCCACCTGCATTCGTATGACGAATTGCGTTATCAATTAAATTCGTCAATACTTGTTCCATACGATCTGCATCAAACGGGTATTGCTCAATTGGATTTTGGAAATCAACCGTTAATGCGACTTCTTTATCCTTTGCAATCCCTTGGAATTTACGACCTATTTTTTCAACGAAAGGATGAATATCAACTTCACCTATATGTAACTCTACATTACCACTTTCCATACGCGCTAAATCTAATAATTCATTTACAAGTTTACCTAAACGAACGGATTCATCATAAATGATTTGAACAAACTCATTAATTTCTTCTTTCGTTTGCACAATATCATCTAAAATCGCTTCACTATACCCTTGAAGCATGACCATCGGTGTACGGAGTTCATGTGATACGTTCGCAATAAAGTCTTGACGCATCTTCTCAAGACGGCGTTCTTCCGTCATATCACGTAATACAGCTACCGCCCCGCGAATTTTCGTTTGGTTGTAAAGCGGCGTCATAAGAACTACATAGTTCCCTTTTTGTAAGTTAATTTCAACCACTTGTTGTTGTTCACTTTCTACAACGAGATGGAATAGTTCAACAAGTTCAGAAGGTAGCTTTTTACTTAGTTCTACTTCTTTTTCTTCTTGCCAAACTTGTAAGAAATGTTCAGCCGGTGGATTGATTACAACAACTTCCCCTTCTTGATTTAACGTAATAACACCATCAGCCATACTACTCAAAATGCTAGTTAACTGCTCTTTTTCTTGCTGCAGAGCATTCATATTAAACTTCAACTGTTTTCCCATTTGATTTAAGGCTGTTGCAAGCTCACCAATCTCGTCCTGAGATACCATAGGAGCTTTCGCATCAAACTTCCCACGCGCCACCTCAAAAGCAACCTCACGCATTTTACGTAGCGGTGCTGTAATTCGAGTAGATAAGAAAAATGCAAAGAAAGTTGTTAAAACAATCGCAATCCCTGCTGATAAGAAAATAAAATCAGTCGTTCTCTCCATACCTTGTTGTGGAACTTGTAAAGATTCATATACAAACACAGCACTTTGATTTTTGGACTGCACTGGTTTCCCAACAATCATAATATCATTTTCAGTGTTTATATTTTTCCTACTATTAGAAGCTTTTCTAATATTATTCTTAATTTCCTTTTTATCTGTAAAAACAGCTGCTAACTCTTTATCATTTTTTAAATCATCTATTGTAAGAGTGACTAATCCTTCTTGCTTAGGAGAAGAAGAAATTTCCTTACCATCTTCTACAATAATAATTCTTGAGAGTTTATCAGAGAATTTGTAAGCAACATTCTCAATCGTTTTTACATCGGCACCCTCTTCAATTAATTGCGTAACACTTGTTGCAACTTTTTGAAGCTTATCTTGACTCATATCAACATAATATGTTCTAAAGTACTGTGAAAGTAAAATCGCAACAAATCCAAGTACAAACGAAACGAGAAGTAATATGGTCATCCATAACTTCCCTACTACACTTCTCCAAAGCATCAGTCGCTCACAACCTCAAACTTGTAACCTACACCCCAAACAGTAACAATCATCTTCGCAGCATCTGGTGATTTTTTGCTTAACTTCTCACGTAAACGCTTTACATGCGTATCAACTGTACGTAAATCTCCGAAGAATTCATATTGCCATACTTCTTTTAGCAATTGCTCACGATCAAATACTTTATCAGGCGCTTTTGCCAAGAATAATAGTAGTTCATACTCTTTCGGTGTTAAGTTCACTTCATTACCATCTGCTGTAACACGGTGTGCATCATTATCAATTGTTAAATGAGGGAACACAGTAACATCTTTTGTCGTTGTATCTTGTGTAAAGAATGTTGTTGGTACAGAACGGCGTAAGACCGCTTTCACACGAAGCACTACTTCACGTGGGCTAAATGGTTTCACAATATAATCATCAGTTCCTACCTCAAACCCTTGTACTCGATTTACCTCTTCACCTTTTGCTGTCAACATAATAATTGGCGTCGCTTTCTTCTCACGAACCCCTTTACAAACTTCAATACCATCTTTACCAGGCATCATAAGGTCTAATAGGATCAAATCGTAATCATTTTGTAACGCCATTTCTAAAGCTGTATCACCATTGTCTGCTTCTTCAATTGTGTATTGTTCTCTTTCTAAATACATTTTCAACAAACGACGAATACGATCCTCATCGTCTACAATTAAAATTCTTGATTCATTTTCCATTTCTACCCGTTGCGTATTTTTACCACAACGGTTTACACCTACCCTTCTACACTAGTATGTTGCGCTATTCTCGTTTATTTAAGCAATCTTCTAAATGTTTCACTTCCCATATTATGCTTCACAAGAATAATAAAGTTTGTTCAATTTTTTTCCAAAACTATGTATTTTTTTTGAACAGTATATAATGTCCTCGACATCATTTTACAAAATCAACCGCTACTTTGTCATGTTTTTCTCAAAAAAGAAGAAAAGTTGACAAAAATAAAATAGGAAAGTGACATTCACTCTCCTATTTTATTTCTCTATGCGTATGAATGTAAACCCGCGATAATTAAGTTTACTACAATAAAGTTAAACATAATGATTGCAAAACCAATTACCGCTAACCACGCTGACTTCTCTCCATGCCACCCTTTTGATAAACGTAAATGTAATACCGCCGCATAAAAGAGCCAAGTAATAAGCGCCCAAACTTCTTTTGGATCCCAGCCCCAAAAACGCGTCCACGCTATTTGTGCCCAAATCATCGCAAAAATTAATGCACCTAATGTGAAAACTGGGAATCCAATTGCAATAGATCGATATCCGATTTCATCTAGTAAATCACTATTCGTATTCTTCACTAACGGCTGAAGCGCCGCTGATACTCGTTTCCGTAAAACAAGTCTTAATACGATATAAAGTAACGCTCCTACTAACACAGACCAAATTACAGTATTTAATTTTTTCGCATTTACAATCGCTGGAACTTCAACTGTCGGTTCCAATTTATTTTCTGTCAATAACTTTCCTTCATGCGGTCCAACTAAAGCAGGAAGATTGTACTTCATCTCCACTTGTTGTTCATTTTTATCAATCCATTGAAACTTCGCTTCATATTTCATACTAGAAAATACCGTTGTTACTCCAATAAATCCAACTGTACAAACAAGTGTGAACACGACCGCTTCTAACCAAAATGTTCGTTTACTTCTCGTTGATTGATCTACATTCTTCAATAAATACATAACGCCCGTAATAAAACTAATTGCTAATATTGCTTGTCCTGCTGCTGCAGTTGTCACGTGAATATGTAACCAATTACTTTTTAAAGAAGGAATAAGCGGAGATATTTCCCGTGGAAACATACTTGCATAGGCAATTAATAAAAGTGCCACTGGTAATGCAAAGAGTCCGATTATACTGACGCGATACATAAAATACATGACAATAAATGCTCCGACAAGCATCATGCCGAAAAATGTACCGAATTCAAAAAAGTTACTAACTGGTGCATGTCCTGATGCAATCCATCTTGTAACAAAATATACCGTTTGCGCAATAAACCCTAAAATTGTAATCGTTATTCCTATATTTGCCCATTTATGACCTTTTTCTTTAATTGCTCCCCCGAAAAATAAAGTTGCAATTAAATATAAAATAAATGCGGTAAAGAGAAAGTTACTACTTATTTGCACCATATCGTTTCCCCACCTTAACTAGTTTTTTTATCTACTACTTTATCGCTTGGCTGCGGAATTGCTGTACCTTCTAGTACTCTTTCAATATCTTTCTTTAAACCGAACCAATTTTTATTCGTATGTCCTGCAATCCACCATTCATCATTAACGCGTTGTATCCAAATACGGCGATGATTCCAATACATCCCTTGAATGACACCAACCATAAATATAAATCCTCCAATACCGAGAATCCAAAGCGTTAAATCTTTCCTTACAGTAAGTGCTGTTGCATTTTGCATTTCCACACCTGCAAACGACATTTTATATTTGTTATTCCCATCAGGTTCTATATTTTGCTGAATACCAACAAAACTCACTTCACCATCTGGTGTTTCAGGCGTAAACATTTTAAACACAAATGCAGGGTTATTTGGTAATTTCGTTTTTGTATTTGGTCTTCCACTCTCATCAAAATAAAAATCAGGGAAATAGCTTAATAGTTCTAAAGAATAACCGTTTCCTAAATCATATTTTTCTGTAGGATTCGTTAAATCGACTTTAATCGGTCCCCACTTTTGATTATTTTCTTTGTTTTGCAAATGGAATGACATGCTTTTAAATTCACTTTCTTTGTAATCCACTTGATAAACAGCAAATTGATCAAATTTCATTGGCTCATTTACTCGAATTTCCGCTTCTTTTACTTTTTCTAATTTTGGTTTTTGTCCTGCTATATTTTCACCGACCGCTTTATACAATACAGCATTTGTTTGGAAGTTTTTCGCAATCATCTTATCGCCTACACGATCAATCGCTTCATCAAAAACTTCCTTGTCCTTACTTTTATCATAAACTTCCTTTATAAACTTCTCGTTTTTTAAATAGTATTGCCCATCCGTTCCAGGTATTTCTTTCGTTTCACCATCACGTAACCAAAGCGCTTCATCTACGTACATACTCGGTAAAAAACGGAGCATTGCACCGAATAAAAAGATAATGAGACCGATATGATTCACATATGGACCCCAGCGTGAAAACCGTCCCTTTTCAGCTAAAATGTTACCGTCTTCCACTTTCACATTATAGTTCGTTTTCTTTAAATTGATTTGAACTCTTTCCAAATCACCATCTTGCGGTGTACCAGTGCCGTACAATCTTTGTCTCTTTAAAAAGCTAGGGTGTCTTTTCACCCCTTGCTTCTTTAAAGCTTTATAAAGTGGAATGACACGATCTAAGCTACATATCACAAGTGAAATACCAATTGAAGCAATTAAAATCATATACCACCATGAACCGTATAAATTATTAAATCCTAATTGATAGTATAATTGCCCTAAAAATCCATATTCTTGCTTATAGTATTCAGCGGGTGCAATCCCTGGAGTTATGTACATTTCTTGTGGAAAAATAGTTCCTATCGCTGATGCAGCTAAAGTGATTACAATGAGCCATACACCCACTTTTACAGAAGAGAAAAAGCTCCAAATTTTATCGACTATCGTTTTTGTTTGCGTCAGAGATCTCCGAGCACTCCCCTCATAGCGCATATCCAATAGTTTTATATTTTCATTGCTTTCAAATGGTTTCCCACATGCTTCACAAAAAACAGTTCCTATCGGATTAACGTGTCCACATTCACATTTAATTTCTTTCAACACTCTCACCACCCCTGTATCTATATGTACTATTGTATATTCTAACCTCGAGTTACCGCAATACTCAGAATTTTTAAACCAGAGGCGCTATAGGTAAGCACCTCTTATGTAAAGGCTTTCTTTATTACGGAGTAATTTTCTTTAAATATCCTTCTAACTGTTCTTTCGTTTGTTCACCTATAATTTTCTCCACTACTTTTCCATCTTTATCAATCAAGAAGCTTGTCGGTAATGGCCCTACGCTATATGTCCCTATGATTTTTGTTCCTTTATCAATAGCGACTGGGAATTTCAAATCATATTGTTTCACAAAATTCTTAACAGCAATTTCTGTTTCATCTGCATCTAACGCAATAATTTCAACGCCTTTTTCTTTATACTTTGGATATAATTCATTCATATAAGGCATTTCTTTCTCGCAAGGTTTACACCAAGTGCCCCAAAAGTTTAAAAATACACCTTTTCCCTTTAAATCTTTTAGTTCAATTTTCTTTCCTTCTAAATCTGTCACAACAAAGTTAGGTGCTTCTTTTCCGATTTGCATTTTCTCCTTATCAGCAAAGAACCCTTGATAAAGGGTAAATCCTACAGCACCGCTTAAAATGAGCAGAATAATAACGCGAAATAATAAGCGATTTTTCTTCATATTGTCTCCCCTCTCTTCGACGAGTGATAAATATATGTATGTTTTAATAAATCACCAGCGGAGCATTCCACTGGTGAAAGTTTCACACTATCGATTAGCGCGGCTTTGTAGAAGCCAATGCACGTAATTGTTTCACCTCATGTGGTGACAATTCTCTCGCATCACCAGGGCGCAAGCTACCCACTTCTAAAAAGGCGTAGCGTTCACGCTTTAGTTTCACTACTTTACAATCTAGCGCTTCAAACATGCGACGTACTTGACGATTACGTCCTTCATGAATCGTTAATTGTACAATCGCAGTCTCTTTACGCTTGTCCCAAGAAATAATTTTCACTTGTGCTGGTGCTGTTTTTCCATCTTCTAATGCAACACCTCGTTCTAACATGCGAATTTTCTCACCTGTTAATGGCCCTTTAATTTTTGCAACGTACGTTTTTTCAACTTTATATCTCGGATGCATTAATACATTTGCAAATTCCCCATCATTTGTCATTAATAATACGCCAGACGTATCATAATCTAAGCGGCCGATTGGGAATAAACGTTGTCTAATTTCAGGGAAAAAGTCTGTTACAACACTTCTTCCTTTATCATCTGATACACTTGAAATTACGCCAGTTGGTTTATATAGTAAAAAATAAACAGGTTCTTCTTTTTCAAGAGGGATGTTATTTACTTCTACTTTATCTTGAGGAGTGACTTTCGTTCCTAACTCCTTCACTATTTTTCCGTTAACTTTCACTTTTCCTTGCTGAATTAATTCCTCAGCCTTTCTTCTCGATGCAATACCTGCTTGTGCAATCACTTTTTGTAATCGTTCCATTTCTTTTTTTCACCTCGAATTTATCTTACCTTACATTAGAAAGACTTGGCAACCGCATACACTTGACGGCTTTTCGCTTCATCTTACTTAAACAACATAGCGATGATAATAAACATATAAAGGGCAAATCATGTTTTTACCTTTTATTATTGTCCATATTCTTCATATTGCTCACAATAAAAGTTCATCATTTTGTCAAAAACACCGCATAAAAAAACCACTATTAAGCAACACCTTAATAGTGGTCGTATACGTATTATAAGCGAAATAGCATAAAAAATGAATAGCCTTACTTAAACATTAAAGAAACAAACACAATTGAACATATAATTCCGATTAAATCGGCAAAAAGTCCTACTTTTAATGCATCTCCCATTTTTCTAATTCCAACAGCTCCGAAGTATACTGTTAAAATATAAAAAGTCGTATCTGTACTCCCTTGCATCGTAGAAGCCAATCTTCCAATAAACGAGTCTGGCCCATATGTGGCAATTAAATCGGTCGTAATACTTAAACCAGCAGAGCCCGAAATAGGGCGTATAAGTGCTAGTGGAACAATTTCTGCTGGGACATGAATTAAATCTAACATCGGCTTCATTATTGATATCATTGCATCTAATGCACCTGAAGCTCGAAATATTGAAATAGATACAAGCATCCCAACCATAAACGGTAAAATGGAGATTGCAATTTGAATTCCTTCTTTTCCTCCCTCAACGAACGATTCATACGTTGGTACTTTCTTTATCGTGCCATATAAAAGGATAAAACCAATTACACAAGGGATTACCCATAACGATATCGTATTGACAATACTCATTTCTTCCGCCCCTTCCTACTCCTTCTTCGGTAAAAATAGCGGTCAATCCAAATCGCTCCAATCATAGAGAGTACTTGTGCAATGAATGTTACCCCTACAATTTCAGTAGGATTCGCTGATTCATACGTCATTCGAATCGAAATGACAGTAGTAGGAATTAAAGTAATCGCTGATGTATTTAACGCGAGAAACGTTACCATAGAACGGCTCGCCGAATCCTTCCCTCCATTTAATTCTTTCAATTGTTCCATCGCTTTAATACCAAGAGGGGTCGCTGCATTCCCTAATCCAAAAAAGTTTGCCATCATATTCGATAAAATAAATCCCATTGACGGATGATCTTTCGGTATTTCTGGAAATAATCTTTTTACGATCGGCATAAAAAGTGTCACTAACTTTTTTAACAACCCTGCTTCCTCTGCAATTTTCATTAAACCAAGCCAAAATACTAAAACACTAATGAGTCCTATACAAATTGTTACGGCGTCTTTTGCTCCGTCAAATACAGCTTTATTTATTGCTTCCATCGTTCCATTTATCATGGCATATACGATCCCTATGACTGCCATCGCTACCCATACGAGATTAACCATCGCTCCCAACACCTATCATATGAGAAAAAATTTCTTTCACATTATTCCAGTACATTCCCGTTGTAGCTACTAACTTTCGTTTACTATAAAATAAATTCCGTTCTCCAACTTTCTCATTGCCAACATAAATTTCTGTCTTCCCAACCTTTACGCCGTCCTTAAGTTTTGCACTTTTATCGAGTTCAACTTTTAATACGACATCCTTTCTTTCTTGCTCAGTTAATGGCAACGCAAAACTATTTTTCGTATAAACATGATTGGCATATTTCTTTTCAGTTATTTCAGTAAGAGCTCCTTGTCCTACAACATTCGTTTGCTTGAAACGTTCAAAACCTTTATCAAATAAATTCATATGGTCATCCCAATCGCTAGAAGCGCTCAAAGTTACGACAATTAGATCTAGTCCATCTTTTGATGCTGTTGTAACAAGCGTCCGTCCTGCTTTCTTCGTAAAACCTGTTTTTCCTCCTGTCGCAAATTCATAATAAGACGTCACGAGTTTATGTTTGTTTTTCCACGGATAATCCCACGAATCTGATTTATACGTTTTTGTCCCAAAAATCTTCTTAAAGGTTTCATTCCCCATTGCATACTTCGTTAAAAGTGCCATATCATAAGCCGACGAATAATGGGATCCATCTCCATCCAAACCATGTGGGTTTGAAAAGTGAGTATCTTTCATGCCAATTTGTTTCGCCTTTTCATTCATTAAATATACGAACCCGTCTATACTCCCTCCTACATTTTCAGCAATTACTTGTGCTGCATCATTACCAGATCTAAGCATGAGTCCGTATACTAAATCCTCTAACTTCACTTTCTGTCCAGGTTTTAAATAAATTGCTGAGCCTTCCACTCTCACCGCTTCATTACTAACCGGTACCATTTCTTTCATTTTTCCTGATTCAGCAGCTAACAAGGCAGTCATAATTTTTGTTATACTAGCAATTTTTTGCGACTCATGTTCTGCTTTTCCGTATAATACACGACCTGACTGTTGTTCCATTAATACAGCATTTCGAGCACTGACATTACTGTTCATCTTTGCATATGTAGGAATTGGCATAACGCTTGCATACATAATAAGAAGCGTGATTATTACACAAATTCGTCTCATATTTCCCCCCACGTCCTTTTGGCACTTTTTGTACAAGTGTATGCTTGGCCTTTTAAAATATGAACGAAATCTCCTTCTCCTTCCAATAAAAAAGACGCAGAAAACCTGCGTCTAATACGGTGTCCATTCAATTTGTTTCGCACTTTCAAATCTTTTTTCGACATCAGGCCAATTTACAACATTCCACCAGTTTTTAATATATTCATCTTTTCGATTTTGGTATTGTAAATAATACGCATGTTCCCACACGTCTAGTACGAGGAGCGGTATCGTATCCCATTGTGTAAATAATTGATGAAGTGTACTCTGTAAAATTTCTAATCTTCCAGATCGTGGCACCCATACGAGAATCGCCCATCCTGATCCTTCCACTTTAGAAGCTGCTTCTGTGAAATGTTTTTGAAAACGTAAAAAACTCCCAAAATCTTGTTCGATCTGTTGTGAAAGAGCCCCTCTTGGACTTCCGCCACCATCTTTTTTCATGTTATTCCAAAATATCGTGTGTAAGTAATGACCTGATCCATGAAAAGCGGCTTCTCTTTCCCAATGCTTAATTAAATCAAATTGATTCGTTTTTCTCGCTTCTTCCATCATCTTCTCTGCCTTATTTAATCCTTCCACGTAACTGCGATGATGTTTATCATGGTGTAACATCATAATTTCTCTAGAAATATAAGGTTCTAACGCATTATACGGATAAGGTAATGGTGGAAGTGTATGCCCTCCAATTGGAACAGCTCGTTCACTATCCCCTCTTTCATATAGTTCATATTCCTCTTCTCCTTGCACGAATACTTCCTGCAAATGATGCTGAATATGTTCTACATCATCACTTATTTCATACATAAATTCTGCATCTGTATCATACTCATGCTCTTTCATACGATCTAATAACGTTTGAATTTTATAAGCAAGCATATGGACATCGTACACTTCCATTGCACGGCTATCTAATACGTGAAGAACACTTTCACACCAGCTTTCTACTTCATGAAAGTAATCTGTAAATACACCTTGCTGACTCATGTTACACCTCCTTAATGCTATCCCCCTAAATATATTCAAAGGAAATCCCTTATATAACTTTACAAAAGGAAAAGAAGCTAAGTCCTCTTAGCTTCTTTTTCGCAATTAATATTTGTGTAACATCTTTGTTTGGTAATCCGTCTCATAATATTCTAGTTCTTCACGCATCAATTGAAATTTACCTTCTAAACTCTTCATCACTTGCTCTATAGACGCTGGTGGCGTTTGCTGAAAAACGATAGAATTTTTTCCCGTATAGGCGGACCGACTATTTTCATACCAATGATCACTCTTTGGTGAGAAAAACTCTGCAATTACTTGATGATAAATTTTATATAAAATTTTTTCTGCTGCTGTTTTTCGAAATGGTTGGCTATTTAACAAAACAAAACATGCATCATGTCCTTCTTCACAAAAGACAAGAAGACGTCTCATTGATGCTAATAACCCTTTATAATATTGCTCGTTCCCTGCTGGTGTTTCTTCTAATAAAGAAGGTAACGTATGATAATTTACATAATTGGTTATCAATGTAATAACATCTTCTAAAAACATAGAAACTTGTTCTGTTTGATTTTCAACCATCAGATTAGACATTTTTTCCCTCTCCTTTGCCATTTCACGCTATTTCTACTCTTTTATTTTTATGTAATTCAGCCAATATTTCTTGTACTTTCACCACTGTGCCCTCATCAAAATATTGTTGGAATTCTTCTATATTATTTACATACAAACGTTTTTGCATGCGATGCTCATTCTCTTTCAGTAAACAACATATCGCTACAATATCCCGTAAATATATGTCTTGTTCTTCTACTTTATATACTGGATTTCCTTCAAAAGGAGTAATTTCTTGTAAAACTTCTTCAAAATATCGAACGTATAAAACAGAAAAAGTTCTCTCTTTATTATCTAATATATATGTCACTTCAGATCTATTAAAGAAATCTTCTGATGTATTAGGCTTTGCTTTCTCTAACTCATATCCCGCATAACCTATTATAATCATCTACTTCCCCTCTCTTCCTTCTTTCAATTCATTTTAACTTAATTTTCTGACAAACGAAATACTCTTTTAAATATAACCCTTATAAAAAATAGCTTCCCTATACAGGAATTTACCTTTTTATTTTTCTTGAAGTTTGTCATAATAATATTATTGTCTCAGTTTTCTTATACAAGGAGAGTTGTATTTATGTCGTTTTCATGGAAACGTTTCTTACAAATCGGGAAATTTATCTTCCCATTTGTTGTATTAACAATTGTATTCTTTCAAGCAAAAAAAGAATTAGCAGGCATTTCTTTTTTAGAAGCAATCAATTCAATTAAAAACATTCCAACCGGCGGAGTCTTTTTAGCAATTACACTTGGTGCATTTGCTGTATCAACAATGTTCTTTTATGACTATGTTATGCTTCGTTATTTAAAAGCTGATATACCAGTTCAAAAGATTTTCCGTATCTCATGGATTGCTAATACTTTAAATGGATTTATTGGGTTTGGTGGTCTCGTTGGGGCTGGTGTACGCACAATGCTTTATCGTCCATACATAAAAGAAAATGGCAAGCTTATTAAAAGTATCGCCTGGATGACAACTGCTTTTATTAACGGATTAGCCATTCTTTCATTCCTCGGTCTTATTGGAATATTAGACACAAGTTTTATTTTGCATGAAAAACCGTGGCTATGGCCTGTTCTTATCTTTTTCGCTCTTTTCGTCCCTATATATATTGGCTTTTCTAAACTTAAAAATAGAAAAACAAACCAAATCGAAGGACAAGAAGAAGCAGAAGAGAAAAACCCAACTGTTTTATACTCATTAGTTTCATTAGTCGAGTGGGTATCTGCTGGTATTGTTATGTACGTCATATTAATATTATTTGGCATTGATATCGAATTTCAAAAGTTTTTAGGTGTGTATGTAATTGCTGCTTTAGCTGGCGTTGTGAGTCTTGTGCCTGGTGGCCTTGGTTCATTTGATCTTGTCTTTTTAACTGGACTCGGACAGTATGGCATTGATACAGGCGTACTACTACCTGCTATGTTATTATATCGCCTCGTCTATTACATTTTACCTTTCTGCCTTGGTCTTATTTTTGCAGCTTTTGAAATGACAGGCGTGGCCATTAAAAAGTTTGAAGATAAACCTTTTATTGCGCCTGCATTAGAAACAACTGGTGTTATATGGACTTTGCAGCGTGATTTTCTAGGAAAATTAGGTTCATGGGCATCTGCTGCCTTAACAGTATTTGCTGGACTAATGGTTATTTTATCGACCATTCTACCAACGAGTATAAACAGAGCACACGCCTTACATATTCTAGCTCCAAAACCTCTTATTCAATTTTCTTTTAGCCTATCACTAACATTTGGTATTCTCCTGCTAATCCTTTCACGAGGCATATATTATGGAACAAAACGTTCTTACTATATGACGATTATTTCTTTAATCGGAGCAGCAATCTTTAATACGCTAAAAGGAATTGATATTGAAGAAACGTTTATTTTATTAATCGTACTCGCTGTATTATATATGCTTCGTAAAAGATTTGTACGCGAGAAAATGGAAGTCTCACTTTCTGATATGGTAAAAGTTTTTATATTCCTACTTATAACTTTATATTTATATAAAAACTTAGGTGTTTTATTTGCAGGTGCAAAAGAAGCCTTTAAACCTGATTTTGTCGTTCGTAATATTACACAAGTGAAACGAAGTGCATTAGCAGCTGCCTTTTTCGTTCCTACTTTTTTACTGATTGGCTCACTCATTGCCAACCGTTATCGAAATGAATTTCCCGGGCAACCAGCGAATGATAAAAGATTGCAAAACTTCTTAGATGAACATAATGGAAATGTACTTAGTCATTTGGGATTTTTAGGGGATAAACAATTCTTCTTCAGTAGTGATGGGAAAGCGCTCCTTCTCTTCTCTATAACGGGAAAACGTCTTGTTGTGCTAGGTGATCCAATTGGGGATCCTTCCTCCTATCGTACTGTGTTACAAGAATTTTTAGCTGAGGCTGATCGATTTGGATACATTTGTGTATTCTACCAAATCGAAAGTAAATGGATGAGTTTATATCATGATTTTGGTTATAACTTCTTTAAGCTTGGTGAAGAAGCTGTCGTTGATTTAAACACATTTACAATAACAGGAAAAAAACGTGCCGGTATGCGAGCGACCTTCAACCGTTTTGAAAGAGAAGGCTATACATTCTCTATTCACCAGCCACCATTCTCAGATGAACTTTATGAAGAGTTAAAAAAAGTTTCAGAGGCATGGCTCGGCGGTAAAAAAGAGAAAGGCTTTTCACTCGGATACTTTGATCGTGAATATATTAGCCGAGCACCTATCGCTACATTATCTGATGCGGATGGAAAAATCATCGCATTTACAACCTTTATGCCGGTATATCAAGACGGATCATTGTCTGTTGATTTAATGCGCTATTATCCAGATGCACCTAGCGGCATTATGGATGCAATTTTCATTCACCTATTCCAGTGGGCCAAAGAAAATGAATACCATTCCTTTAATATTGGTATGGCACCACTTTCAAATGTAGGTTTATCAACACAATCTTTCTGGTCTGAACGGGTTGCTGCTGCCATCTTTAATAATGTTCGTTATACGTATAGTTTCAGCGGACTACGTCATTTTAAAGAAAAATATAAACCAGCATGGAGTGGTAAATATTTAGCATTTAGAAAGAATCATTCTTTACCAATTACAATGCTCTCTGTAACAAAATTAATAGGAAAACGAAAAAACAGCTAAACATTTAGCTGTTTTTTCGTTTTTGAACTTGTACAATAAATTCTTTTTCATATTTCTTACCATTTATATAGAAATCTCCCCATATTTTATACGTTCCTTCTACAGGAAATGTAATACGATATTGTAATTGCTCGTCTGTATCAACAGGTATTGCATATAAAAAGTTTTCTCTCGTTTCGTCCACGATATAGAGTGCCTCTACTTCTCCTCTCTCGGAATGTAATTTCAATTTTTCACCCTTTTTCGCTTGGAATTGAAATGTTAACGTCGCTGGTTCATTCGGATGCAAGGCACCAAATAATAGAGAAACTTCATACTCCCCTATTTTTTTTGTAAGCACACTATCGATTGGAAATTTTACTTTTTTCTTATTTTTCTCCTCTATTTCTCTCCCAAAATCTTTCTTCGCAAATGATTCCACAGACTTATTTTTGTCTTCATATAAAAATATTGTATATCCTTCATCTTTCGCTATTCTGGAAGAAACTTTATATGATCCATTCCCTGCAAATGTAGGTTTCATTTGTTGTACATGTTTTAATTGTCCATCTACAATAACTGCCCGAATTTGATCATTCACACCACGAACTTCGTTATTTTTATTATTTAGTAATTGAAACGAAATATCTGCTTTCTCATTTCCTTTTCCATTTGACACATCCCATTTTACTTCCTGAACATCACCTACAGTCTCTGTAGTTTCCTGATACTTCTTTATGTAAAATCCGCCTACTACAATAAAAAGCAAAGCAACAAGTCCAATGACAAGATTTTTCAAAACATCACCTACCATTTTTATTGTCTCTGTTCATACAAAACTTCTTACATATATATTCTAGATTATGATTTATGAAATCCTCCTGCTTTGCACATATTACAAATAATTAAAAGATTTTAATTAAAAGGATTGATAGTGTATAATGCAAATGATATTGATTTCTATCAATACATTATAAGGAGGACTTTTCATGAGTGTACATATTGAAGCAAAACAAGGCGAAATTGCTGAATCTATTCTATTACCTGGTGATCCATTACGTGCAAAATATATCGCTGAAACATTTCTAGAGGACGTTACTTGCTATAATAACGTTCGTGGTATGTTAGGTTTCACTGGAACTTATAAAGGAAAACGCGTATCTGTTCAAGGTACAGGTATGGGTGTTCCTTCTATTTCTATTTATGTAAACGAATTAATCCAAAGCTACGGAGTTAAAAATTTAATTCGCGTTGGAACTTGCGGTGCGATTCAAAAAGACGTAAAAGTACGTGACGTTATTATTGCAATGACAGCTTGTACGGATTCTAATATGAACCGTTTAACATTCCCAGGTTTTGATTTTGCACCAGCTGCAAACTTTGACCTTTTAAAGAAAGCTTACGATGCTGGAACTGAAAAAGGCTTACAGATTCGTGTTGGTAACGTTTTAACAGCAGATGTATTTTACCGCGAAAGCATGGACATGGTTAAAAAGCTTGGAGATTATGGTGTACTGGCAGTAGAAATGGAAACAACTGCTCTTTACACATTAGCAGCGAAATACGGTGTAAATGCGTTATCTGTATTAACAGTAAGTGACCACATCTTCACTGGTGAAGAAACAACATCTGAAGAGCGTCAAACTACATTTAACGAAATGATTGAAATCGCTTTAGATGCAGCAATTCAACAATAATACATTAAAGAACTCGTCATACGTCTGTCGAGTTCTTTTTATGTGACCTTTTATAAAAAACTACTTTCGGAAGAGACAGATTTTCTCCTCTACTTTTTGGCAACGTTTGTTATAATAAAGAAATCATTTACAGTATTTCTCACAAGAGGTGACGCAGTGAAAAACAGAAGTATCGTCTTTAAATTATTTTTATTAACATCAACATTATTTACAATCATATTCCTCCTTTTTTTTCTAGGACAATCTCTATTTTTAGAGAAATTTTATATTAATAAAAAGGTAAAAACCGTTCAAACTGCTTTCGAGAAGTTCGTAGATAATTACGAAAAAAGTGGTAAAACTTATGAAGAAATTCGAAAACTAAAACAAGAATTTCATGATAAAACAAATGCTGAAATGCAGTTTTTAAATGCGAACGGCATTATTAAAAGCGACAATAATTTTTACATTGATGTAATTAACCCTAAAAATAATAAAGCATATTCCATTCCACTCAATAATCTTTTAACGCCCGAAGAATATAATAAATTTGAAAACTTAGGATTGAAAAAAGATGGAGTGATAAACGTCGTCGGTTTTGTACAAGATTCCACCATAACACCAATAGAATTGACCACAAACTATAATCGATGGCAAAACGAATATATCAACTCAGATTTTCAATCCATTAATGGCAACCCTGCTAAAAATAGACTTACAAGTCGATCCAAAACTGTAACTCAAATTGAGTTTACTGGTATTGTATCTAAGTTACAGCTTCCATCCAAAGCTGATGTTCGTCTTGCAAATGATCTTGAAACATTACAAGCCGTTCAATATTTTGCAGAAATTATTAGAGATGGCACTACTAGCCCACAGCAATTGAGCCATTTCCTACTAGATAGCGGAGAAAATATAAAGAATAGTATCTTTGTAAAACCTATTATGGAAAATGGAAAGATTACAGAATACGCTTTTGCCGTAGCATCCTTGCAACCTGTTAATGAAGCAATGCTCGTTTTAAAGGATTATTATGTCTATGCCTTAATCATCGTATTTCTCGTAATTATTTTGTTATCCTTCTACTACTCAAAAATCATTGTGAAACCATTAATTAAAATGAATCGTGTTACAAAAAAAATGGCCAATTTTGATTTTAGCGAGAAATTACCTGTGACAGCAGACGATGAAATTGGTGGGCTTTCCGGCAGTATTAATACGTTATCTGTAAATTTAAAAGACCGAATCGATCGATTAAATGTTGCCAATACAAAATTACAACAAGATATTGAACGTGAACGTCAATTAGAGAAAACGCGAAAAGAATTCATTTCTGGTGTATCACACGAATTAAAAACACCACTCAGTGTAATTAGAAGTTTCGCAGAAGGAATTAAAGATGGCGTTAGTAAAGATACGACGTATTACACAGACGTTATCTTAGAAGAAACCGAAAACATGAACAGACTTATTGTTGAAATGTTAGAGTTAGCAAAATTAGAATCAGGTACGTACAAACTAGATATGACGACATTCTCAATCGGTGAATTAATTCAACAAGTCTATACAAAGTTATTATTTAGCATGGAAGAAAAGCATTTACAAGTGAACATAGATGTAGACTCTTCTATATTTGTGAAAGCGAATCGTAGTCGTATTGAGCAAGTGGTTGTAAACTTACTTAGCAATGCAATTCGCTATACGCCAGATGGAGAAAAAATACAAGTCTCTGTTATAGCAATGGAAGATACAGTAAAAGTCGAAATCGAAAACACAGGAAACCCTATCCCAGAAGACAGTCTTGAAAAAATTTGGGATCGTTTCTACCGTTTAGATGCATCTCGTAGCCGTCATACTGGTGGTACTGGTCTCGGATTATCTATTGTAAAAAACATTTTAGACCTCCACCATGCCGAGTACGGTGTATATAACACGAATAATAGTGTTGTATTCTACTTTAATTTACAAAAAGTAAAAGAAGTCAAATAATTTGTCTTAATTTCACTAGGAGTTCACATGAAATTCACACTCTCCCTTTATAGTAAGAAACAAGTTAATCCTTTCCTTTACACACATAAAAGAGGAGAGTGCGTGAAATGAAACAAGCAGGACAACCTATTCAAAATGAAAAACAATTAGAAACTATCAAAAATATACTTTTACAATCTTCGAAACGTGATGGCTTATTATTCGTATTAGCTGTAAATTCTGGCTTAAAAGTAAGTGAAATCTTACAATTAAAAGTTAGTGATGTAATCGATGAAAATGAAAATGTTCGCCATTCCATTTTATTTTACAATGAAAAAGTAAAGAAACATAAATGGTTTGCTGTAAATGAAGACTTACAGCACGCGATCGAAGACTACATGAAAGAACGTAAAACTTGGAAACGTAATGAACCATTATTAAAGTCTCAAAAAGGAACAAAATCTATTACGAGACAACATGCATGGTACATTTTAAACAAAGCTGCAAAAGAAGTTGGATTAGAAGGGATTAGCTCACATACACTTCGAAAAACTTGGGGATATTGTGCATACAAATCAGGTGTTGATATCGCATTTTTACAACACTTCTTTGATCACAGTACTCCATCAAAAACTTTAAAGTATATCGGTATTGCTTAATAACTCTTATACATAAAAAAGGTTACCATTTTATAAATGGTAACCTTTTTTATGTTTCACACTCTCTTTTCTTGTCTCTCCTATATTGTAGTGGTACTCTAATAATAAGGGGGAGAAATTATGAACACATTAACAATTGAATTACCGAAAGAAACGGCTGAAAAACTTGATTTATTAAAACAAGCTTACGAAAAGAAAACAGGTGCTTCCATTTCTGAGAGTACTCTTGTTCAAACACTTATCTCAAAAGAGTTTATCCAAGCGATAACTCCTTTTGATTTACAACAATTCGTTACTGGAAAAGAACAGCATTAATTGCTGTTCTTTTTTTGATACTTTATCAGGAGTTTACTAGCATTCTCCTCCGAAAAACTTCTTTGCTTCTGCCTAACTTTTTATCAGGAATCTTCCTACCCGTTACTGTCTCATAAAAAGTTTTTTATTTATTTTTCGGAAAACCATTGACAATGATAATGATAACCATTATCATTTATTATGAAGCCAACAATTGATGAATCAACCAAACGCTCAGTAACATTGTTACCCCTCTTTTTCATATAGAAAGGCACTGTACATTCCCCCTGTTTGTACAGTGCCTTTCTTGTTTATTATCATTCAAACAAATTTAATTGCTCAGGCTTCGGCTCACCATATGTAATGTTCATCATTTTCATAAGCTGTTTCGCATTATCCGCTGCATCTCCGCCCGAATTATTGTTAAATAGTACATATATGCCCTTTGTCTTCTTTTTCAATTGCTCTAGTCTTTCTATCCATTCTTCTAATTCTTTATTGTTATAGCGATATAAGCAACGAACCGCTCTCCAATTTTCACCTTTATCCAGCCAGCCATGAACATTTCGTCCATGAAAACGTATTAACACCATCTCTGCATTCGTTACTTCTAAAACGAGCGGTACCGAACCTATCCCCGCCTGTGGCTCGTCACAAATTGTATGAATCCATTTCTCCTGTTCCAAAAACCGTAAAGTCTTATCTCTCATTTCTGGATAAAACCATGTTTGATTTCGAAATTCTATGGCACACGGCAAACCTTCCATTTTTTCTTTCGTATATCGAAGAAAATCTACATTTTTCTTTTTACAATCAAACCATGGTGGATATTGAAATAAAATCGTTTTTAATTTATTAGCTTCTATTAAAGGAAGAATAGATTGTTTATACACATCAAACATCTCGTCGAAGGTAGAAAACGGAATTTCACCTTTCATATGTCCCGTCATCCCTTGATATGCTTTTACGACAAAAGAAAAATCTTTCGGTGTCTCCGTTGCCCATTTTGTATAGTTTCGCGCAGGTTGCATCGCATAAAATGAACTATCCACTTCCACAATAGGAAAATGCTCACTATATGTTCGTAATTTATTTCTATTTTCATAGGGATCTATATATAAAGAATCATGATCTCCCCACCCTGTCACTCCAATGAAAAGCAAATATATCCCTCCTTTTTAACTTCACCTTCTATCCACTCTACTCACTTCCCGAACACTTCGACTAATCAATTTCATTAAGTAGCCCCTTCTTTAAGAGTATCCGTATAAAAATATGATATACTAGATGGAAGAATTTTTAAATTGAGGGGTTATTTATTTATGCTTCCAAACGATGATACTGTATCTCATGAAAAGCGAATAGAAGAATTAGAAAATAAAGTACGTTTTTATGAAGAACTTGTGAATCAATTACCACATCATTTCACATACAAAAATCCACATATTGGTTTACAAATAAAGAAAACGAGAACAACTCATTCTATACAAGACATACAAAAAGAGAATAAAGAGGCTGATTTTCAACTTACTTGCGATTCATTATTTTTATTTGAGCAACTTGAAACATACTTTGTTCATATTTTTGATGCTTTTTCACATCATGTTACCTTTGTTGATAGTAAAGGAAATATAACTTTATGTAATCAAGCTGCAGCAGATGATTTTGGTGTAGTACGAAATGATATAATCGGGAAACCAATTCAACAATTATTAAAATTGCCAGAAGAAAAAATTAAAGCTCTTGAAACATTAAGAACGGGAACTGAATTATATAATGAAGAAGTTTTAGACAAAAATTATGGCATTTTAAATAACCGAATTATTCGTGATTATAACGGAGAGATTTTTAGAGTTATAAGTGTCTTTCATTATTTAAACACAGAACGTGATGCAGAAAAATTTTCGTTAGCAGGGCGAATTGCAGCTGGGATTGCACATGAAGTACGTAATCCTCTTACAACCGTGCGGGGTTATTTACAATTTTTACAAGAAAGTGTTTCTCCATCTAATAAAGAATTATTTGAAAACTTACTCATTCCTGAATTAGACCGGGCAAATAGTATTATTACAAAATTTTTAGCTATTTCAAAAACACGCGAATTTACAAGAGAACCGTTTCCTATTAACACATTTTTACGTGAGTATATTCAACAGTTACTAGCTAGTGAAGTCTTTTTACATAACATTTCAATTGATTATAATTTTTCTACCGAATTAGATAATGTATTAGTCCATATTGATCGTCATGAACTTGTGCAAGTTTTTTTAAACCTATTTCAGAACGCTGTCGATGCTCAAGGTGAAAAAAAACTTTCTATCCAAATTACTAGTTATCGCCTAGATAATTTTGTTCGTATTACTTTCACTGATAATGGAATTGGTATTCCACCAGCCATTCAAGAATATATCTTTGATCCATTCTTCTCAACAAAAGATTCAGGAACAGGACTGGGTTTGTCAGTAACGAAGAAAATTATTCAAAATCATAACGGTACATTAAAAATGACCAGTAATCAAGATGGTACAACTTTCACTATTTCAATTCCAATTTTACCTAAAACGACCCTTGAAAGATTAAATGAATACAAATGAGGTATTCCTCCACAAAAAGCATGCCAATTGTTATATACTCTCAACAATTGGCATGCTTTTTTATATTGAACTAATTTTCTTTCAGTTCTATAACTCTTTCTCCATAACTTAATTGTTTTTGCTTGATAGGCAAACTTCTTATTTTTTTAGAAATAGTAGTTTGTCCATCGCGAATTTAGTACAATTTTCATTTTAATATATAGTAACGACTATTGATTCTATGAAAGAAAGGAATGAAAAGATGAACAATAAAAATAAAGGAAAAGTATTTTATGGTAATGATTGTTGCGAAGTCAGAGCTTGTAGTTATATTAACATCTCCAAGTCCGAACTTACAGAATTCGTTAAACTTCTTCAAGCTCTTGGTCAAGCTATTCAAGCTGTCTTCCAAAACCCTTCTCAAAATAATATCGATAACTTGATTGTTGCCCTAAATAACCTACAAAAATTCCTCAATTGCTTAGATTTGTCTCCAGCACAAAAACAAATTGGAAATTCGATTATCGCTAACCTATTAACTATTTTAAAAACAAAACCTTTCTCATGCGGAGCATTGTATGTTGAGCTACAAAGCTTGCTTAATTATTTATTGTATATCGCTAAGTTATTCAAAGTAGATTGTTGTACGATCGACAAACTAGTTAAACTCATAACAGAGATCCAAACTATCCTAGTTCAATACGGATCAGGTTGCCTTGGAGGAGGAGGCGCAACAGGTGCTACTGGTGCTACCGGGCCTCAAGGTGCTACTGGACCTCAAGGGCCGGCTGGCGCTCAAGGTGCTACTGGACCTCAAGGACCAGCGGGCGCTCAAGGTGCTACTGGTGCTCAAGGGCCTCAAGGTGCTCAGGGACCAGCTGGTGCTCAAGGCGCTACTGGACCTCAGGGCGCTCAAGGTATTCAAGGACCGGCCGGCGCTCAAGGTGCTACTGGTGCTCAAGGACCGGCTGGCGCTCAAGGTGCTACTGGTGCTCAAGGACCGGCTGGCGCTCAAGGTGCTACTGGTGCTCAAGGACCAGCCGGCGCTCAAGGTGCTACTGGTGCTCAAGGACCAGCGGGTGCTCAAGGTGCTACTGGTGCTCAAGGACCGGCGGGTGCAACAGGCGCTACTGGTGCTCAAGGTGCTACCGGCGCAACAGGACCAGCGGGTACTCCAATTCCTGTAACTATCGCTGCAATTGGAAACTCCAATGCTCAAACTATATCACCTGGAATGAATATCCAATTCAATCAAGTTTTTGAAATAAATAATATTAATTTTAATGACACTACAGATACTTTAACAGTTTTAGAAACAGGCGTATATGATATTAGTTTCTCAGCGTCTACAACTTTCCCAGGATCTTCACCATTTGGATTCGGTATTTCATTCAATGGTCAACCACCTACTCGTAATTTCTCAACTAATGTTATCGGTAGTGCTGTTTCGTTCTCTACAATCGTTACTTTACAAGCTGGTACAACGATTTCTATACAGCCTACAGCAAACACTATTTCTATTCCTAACACAGGTGATACAACTGCAACACTATCAGTATTCCGAATTTACTAATTTTCACTAAATAAGCATATTTATAATAATATGTATCGTTTTACCGTGCATTAAATCTCTCTTTATATAGAAAGGAGCACTTATTTGGGAGGATAAGTGCTCCTTCTTTACGTTTCTTTACCTCAAATTTACTCTACCTTAATCCTCATTCTGTATGATAAATATTGAAGTCAAAGATATGAAAGAGGGATGAAAATGAGAGTTATGTCACTAATACGCATTTGGTTTGCTCTTATGGTATGCATTATTTTATGTGTAGGATTTTTTTTAACTCTAAAATATTCCACTATTTCAAAAGCAGAGAGAAAAACTGTTCCATACAAACTTTTGTATACAAAACAAAGCAACATCCCTTATTCCAATGCAACAAATAATGAAAAGAAAGTTATAAAGGGAATGCTTATTACGAAAGCTTCTAGTTCCGAAGCGTTACTTCAAATTGCTGAAACGATTAAAGATCAGTATACAAATAAAAAAATCGATGAAATTACACTTTCTATCCACAATGAAAATAATGGTAATTACGAAGAAGAATTACCTTACGAACCTATTAGCAAAGGAAAAATAATCGTCACATACGATTCTCAATCCTTTGGCAGTACGAACATTATACTTAACGAGTAGTAACTAGTAAGGAGAAGGGATAATTTCAACCGTTTAAAGTTTCATTATGTTTTTCATACAAAAAAGAGGCGAATTTTGTTATTCGCCTCTTTCTTTTACCAAAATGAAGGAATCCATTCTTTCACTTTATCAATCCACTCTTGTTGCTCTTTTTTTCTTTGTTGTTCCTCTTCTTTCCTTCTCTTCTCTTCTTCTTTTCTACGTTTTTCCTCTTCTATTGTATTCAATTGTTTTTTATACTCAGCCTCAGATATGAGCGATAACTGGAATGCTTTTTGAGCTGGATTGGCATTCGCCTTTTTCATAATATCCCGGAACATTGTTGTCGTAATTTGACTGCCCCCTGGAACATAATGATCGCTATCTGTTTTATCATACCCTACCCAAATCGCACCTACTAAATCTGGTGTGTATCCAACAAACCATGAATCCTTTGCCCCACTGCTTGGTCCATTTACAATTTGAGTCGTTCCTGTCTTACCTGCCGTATCAACATTATTAACTTTCGCCTTTTCGCCCGTTCCCTTTTCGACAACGCCTTTTAATAAATATGTCATCTTTTGAGAAATTTTCTCGCTTGTCACTCGTGTCTCTTTCTTATACCACTTTCCAATCGTTTCACCTTCAGCATTTTGTATCTCTCTAATCGCATGAGCTTCCACTTGGACACCGTCATTTGCAAACGTACTATACGCTTGAGCCATTACAAATGGAGATGTCCCCACATGCATCCCGCCTAAAGCGATTGGATACGTACGATCTTCTGGCACTAATGGAATACCAAAACGCTCTAAAGATTTCAATCCTTTATCCAACCCAATTTGCTCTAATAACCAAACAGCTGAAACATTGTACGACTTTGCCACAGCTTCATACATCGTCACATCACCGTGAAAAGTATGATCGCTATTTTGTGGTTTATATTCTTTAATATTAAATGGTTCATCTTTTAATATATCGTATACTTCATACCCTTGCTCTAACGCTGGTACATATACAGCTAAGGGTTTTAACGTTGAGCCAGGTTGTCTTTTTAACTGGGTTGCATGATTAAACTGTAAAAACTGATACGGCCCTCTGCCCCCAACTAAAGCTGGTACGCCACCTGTTTTTGGGTTCATAAGAACTACACCCGTTTGCATAAGTTGGTCTGAGCCACTATCTTTGAAATAGCTATCATTATTCACAACGTCTTCTACAGCTTGTTGTTTTTTCGGATCAAGCTCTGTATAAATACGATAACCACCCGCTAAAATTTCATTTTGTGTTAATTCGTACTTGTCCATCGCTTCTCTAACAATATAATCTACATATTGAGAGTATTTCCCCTTGTATTTATCATCCACACCACGTTTTAACACAAGACCGCTCTCTTTTTCTTTATTATACTGTTCATCAGAAATATATCCTTGCTCTTTCATTAAACTTAAGACGACATTACGTCGTTCGATAGACTTATTAAAGTTTTTATAAGGTGAATAGGCAGACGGTGCTTTAATCAATCCAGCAATCGTTGCAGCTTCTGAAGCTGTTAAATCTTTTACATCTTTATCAAAATAAGATTTAGCTGCCCTTTTTATACCCCAAGCACCTTCACCAAAATAAATTTGGTTCATATACATTTCAATAATTTCATCTTTCGTATACGTACGCTCTATTTTTTTTGTTAAAAAATATTCCTTTATTTTTCGAGAGTATGTGCGGTCTTGGGTCAGAAATACATTTTTCGCAAGTTGTTGCGTAATTGTGCTTCCCCCTGCTACAACTTCTCCTGCTGTAATATTTTTAAAAACTGCACTTATAATTCCACTATAGTAAATACCGTGATGGTTAAAAAATTCCTTATCTTCTACTGCAACAATTGCCTGAACCATAATGTCAGGAATATCTTTCCTTTTAACACCTTCTGTTTTAGAGGAAGCTAATTTAGTCGCAACTTCATTATTTGCATCATAAATTAAGGTCGGTTGCGGAACAGCTTGTTTTAATTCAGATATGTCTTGAATGGAAATTATTATATTTATAGCAATAAATAGAGTAGCAAGTAAACTTCCTAATATAATTAATGAATTCCGAAGTTTCTTCCTCTTATTGAACCACTCCTGCATTTTTTTTAAGTGAGTGTTCTTCAATTTCATTCGTTCACTTCCTTCGTTTGTTTACACTCTTCTTTTCAAAAGGAAGAATATACCTCCTTTTAAATTTATTATAATAACGTAGTCTTTCCTGTAGTGTAAAGCTTTTCTTTCACATTCATACTTTTTACAAGAAAAGGACATTCTACAAGTAAGATATTCAATATTGATTATTAATATTATTAATACAACAATGAGAGTTATGTTAAGTTTTTGTAAACTTTTCGATAAAATGTTTTAAAAAACGACAGTTTTTTGTTAGAATTGACTAGCCAATATATTTTACATATATTACTTTTGTGGGGGTAACTAATAATGGTATTTAAATCAAAAAAAGATAAATTTTCTGAAATGTTAATGAATGTTTCCGAAAATTTAAAAGAAGGCGCGCAGTTTTTCGTGGAGTATAAAATTAAAAATGCTAGCGATTTAAAAGAGTTTTCTATGCGCATGAAAGAGTATGAGTCAAAAGGTGACTCATTTATTCACGAAATCATTATGGAGCTAAACAAAGCGTTTATTACTCCAATTGAACGTGAGGACATCCTACAACTTGCAATGAGTATGGATGATGTATTAGACGGATTAGATCATAGTGCTGGTCTATTCGAAATGTATTCTATTACAGAAGCTGATGAATACATGATTAAATTCGTTGAAGCAATTAATCAATGTGCGATTGAGATTGCAAATTCTGTTGAACTACTGTCTAAAAAGAAGTTAGTCGACATTCGTACGAACGCGATTAAGATTAAGGATTATGAATCACAATGTGATGATATTCGCCGTCATGCGATTAAGCACTTATTCTCTCGTGAGAAAGATCCGATTAAAATTATTCAATACAAAGAGATTTACGAAGAGCTTGAAGAAGTAGCGGATAGCTGCCAAAGCGTTGCAAACGTATTAGAAACAATTATTATGAAGAACGCGTAAGGAGTTTGATCATGGATACACTCTTGTTACTGACCGTTTTAGTAGTCATTTGCGCTTTAGCTTTTGACTTTATTAATGGATTTCACGATACAGCAAACGCTATTGCAACGGCTGTTTCAACGAAAGCTCTAAAGCCTAGACATGCAATTATTATGGCAGCTATTATGAATTTTTTAGGTGCGATGACATTTACAGGTGTAGCAAAAACGATTACAAAAGATATCGTTGATCCATTTGCCTTGCAAAATGGTTCTCTTGTAATTTTAGCTGCTTTACTTGCGGCAATAGCATGGAATTTGATCACTTGGTACTACGGTATTCCAAGTAGTTCTTCGCATGCAATCATTGGCTCAATCGCAGGTGCAGCTATCGCTGCGGCCGGTATTAGCTCATTAAACCTTAAAGGGTTCATAAAAATTCTTGAAGCTTTAATCATTTCACCGATTATCGCTTTTGTTATTGGTTATATCGTATACAGTATATTTAAAGTAGTCTTTAAAAACTTCAATTTAACGAAGACGAACAAAAATTTCCGTATATTCCAGATTTTCACTGCTGCATTACAAGCTTACACACACGGTACGAATGATGCGCAAAAAGCAATGGGAATCATTACAATGGCTCTTATGGCTAATAGCTATCATACTTCTAGCGACATTCCGTTCTGGGTACAATTATCTTGTGCGATTGCAATGGGCCTTGGTACTTCTGTCGGTGGATGGAAAATTATTAAAACTGTCGGTGGACAAATTATGAAAATTCGTCCTGTAAATGGTGTAGCTGCCGATTTATCATCATCTCTTGTTATTTTCGGGGCAACATTCATTCACTTACCAGTTAGTACGACGCACGTTATCTCTTCTTCTATTTTAGGGGTTGGTGCTTCTCATCGTGTGAAAGGTGTAAAATGGGGAACTGCAAAACGCATGTTAATTACTTGGGTTATCACACTTCCTATTTCAGCTTCTTTAGCTGCTTTATTTTACTCTTTATTACACTTAATCTTTTAATCAAAAGTCGTCTTCCTTATTTTTCTAGGAAGACGACTTTTTTGTGAACAAACCTTTTTCTCATGAAAAAGCGTGTATAATAATTGGTGGATAAGTTATATAGAGGAGTTGGCAATTTTGGAATACATCATGTTACTTTTCATCGGGCTAATCGCCGGGACAGTCGGGAGTCTAGTCGGGCTTGGTGGCGGAATTATTATTGTTCCGTTATTAATCGGATTACACAGTCTATCACCACAACTTGCAGTAGGAACTTCAATGGTAACAGTCGTTTTTACAGGACTATCTTCCACCCTTACTTATATGAAGCATAAACGAGTGGATTACAAAAGTGGACTTATTTTATTTATCGGGAGTGGCCCTGGTGGTATCATCGGCTCGTGGGCAAACAAATTTTTAAACCAAGATACATTTTCTTTATATTTTGGGATTTTCCTTATTTTTGTCTCCATTCTTCTTATGTTACGAGACAAATTAAACCCTCTTTCTTTATCAAATATGACGGTAATTAAACGTTCTTTTACAGATAACGAAGGAAACACTGTACACTATCAATTTCCACCACTTCTCGCTATCTTTATCGCCTTTATAGTTGGTTTTATATCTGGGTTATTTGGAATTGGTGGCGGTGCCTTACTTGTTCCAGCAATGATGCTACTTTTTGCATTCCCAGCACATATCGCTGTAGCAACTTCGATGTTTATCGTATTTCTATCAGCAATTGTAAGTTCTGCAACTCACATCTCCCTTGGAAATGTCAGCTGGATTTACGCATTAATTCTTATTCCTGGTGCATGGATTGGCGGAAAAATCGGGGCTTATATCAATACAAAATTAAGTGGTAAAGCCGTAATTAATTTATTACGTATCACATTAATTATTCTCGGGACTAGATTAATTATTACTTCTTTTTTATGACGTGTTCTTTTTAGAATACGTTTTTTCTTATACACATGAATATAAAAATCCTCCTAAGAGAACAAATAAAATTAAACAAACACATAATAGCATATAATTTGAAATATGTACTTTCTTCAAGTTGACCACTCCTATAACTGCGACTGTTATCTTTATGATAGCGAAAAAATAGTTTACTTGCAGTTACAAAGTGCTAACAATGCAAAATCATTTATTACAAATTTTATCCTTATATTTCATTTCTTTGTATATTCTATCGGTTTAATAAAAAAAGATGTCATATTGACATCTTTTTTAATGAAGAAGTGACCATCCCATAAAATCCTCATGTACTTGGCACGCCCTCTTATCGTTTCGATCATATAATTCAGCATAACTATCTGTTTCTTCATCATAAGCCATCGTATAAATAATTTGGCCGTCTACTTCAACGGATAATACGACTCCACCTTTCATCTCTTCTACATGAATGATAGCATTCGCCGGAATTCTCATATCCGTCATTTTTATCGCATCTAACAATATACTAAACCCCCTACAGCGTATTCATTGCTAGTACTATTACACACTAAATAGTATACTACTGTAATAGCATACATTTCGTCAATGAAATTGCTGTTTAAATAGCATATTGTCTTTATACATATACGCTACAATAAAAGAAATAGAAATGTTTAAATGGGGGGCTAACATTGATTCTACACAAAGGAGATGTACTATTCCGTCAAGGCGAGGACGGTCCTTTATATTTTATAAAAACAGGCTTATTAAAAGTAGTAAGGATCGAAGAAGATGGAACGCCATTTTTATTCAACATTATTGTTCCAGGTGAAACGATACCTCACCATTCTTTAATTTCACCGAAGGAGTATCACGGTACAGCAATCGCTTTAATGAAAACAGAAGTTGAACCTATCATTAGTAGTGAATGGTACGATCAACTTCAGGCAAATCCCGCTTCGTACGCAAATATCGCTATGCAATTACAATCAAAATTAAGAATGATGCAGCAGCGTATCGATCAATTAACAACCGTCTCTCCGAAAGAACGTCTTCATCGTTTACAAGAATGGTTCACACTATATTTAGGTGACATTCCTATATATGAAATATTGACGCAAACTGAAATTGGCCAACTGATTGGTATACGCCGTGAAACGGTAAATCGACTATTACGAGAACAAATAAAAAACGAGGTAAAATAATACCTCGTTTTTCGCTTATTCAAATCCATCTTATTGTAAGCTTGCTGCTGGACCGAAAAATTCATAATGAATATGCTCTTGTTTCACACCTAAATCAGTTAGTGCAGCATTTATATGTTTCATAAATGGTACAGGACCACAGAAATAAAATTCTGCTTCCGTTGTCGGGATAATAGTCTGTAACCATTCAGATTCAATGAAACCTTCTTTATCAAAGTTCTTCATTTCCAAATCTTTTTCAGTTGGTGCAGAATAACAAGTGTACGCTTTAACTTGTTCGTATTCATTATCTACTGCCTCAACGTGTTCTTTCATTGCATGTGTATTACTATTTATCGCTGCATGAACAAAACATACATTACGTGTTGAGTCTCGTTCAATTAACGTATTTAGCATACTCATCATCGGAGTAATACCTACTCCACCACTAATTAGTACAACTGGTAAAGTTGAATCCATATTTAACACGAAATCTCCTGCTGGTGCACTTACTGGTAACATATCGCCTTCTTCTACATGATCATGTAAGTAGTTAGATACTTTACCATCCGGTGTATCTACACCTTTTTCTTTCTTTACACTAATACGATAATATTCTTTTCCAGGAGCATCTGATAAGCTATATTGACGATTATGTGTATATGTTTCACCTTCGATATTTATTTGAATCGTTACATATTGTCCTGGGATGAATGCAGAAACTTTCCCGCCATCTTCAGGTTTTAAATAAAATGACGTAATAACATCGCTTTCCTTTACTTTTTTAACAACTACAAAGTTACGGAAATCTTTCCATCCACCTTCTTTATGTGCCGCTTCTTCATACATCTCTGCTTCAATGCTAATGAATGCATCAGCAATGACACCATAAGCTTCTCCCCATGCATTTAAAACTTCATCAGGTGCACCTGCAACCTCTTTAATTGCGCGTAGTAAACATGTACCTACAATCGGGTAATGCTCCGCTTTAATACCTAAACTTCTATGCTTATGACCAATTTGTTTTACAACTGGAATAATAGCTTCTAAATTATCAATGTACGTTGCAGCTGCATAAACAGCATTTGCTAGCGCTTGTTGTTGTCTTCCCTTTTTCTGATTTGTATGATTGAAAATATTCAATAACTCCGGATGTTCCAAAAATAAAATTTCATAAAATCTCGTTGTAATTTCAACGCCTTTTTCTTGTAATAATGGTACTGTTGACTTTACGATTTCAATTGTTTTTGCACTTAACATTGTATCCCACTCCTCTATTTCCTTAACTGTTTTTAGTTTAACTGAATTGTATAGTACATATTGTGATTTTAATCACTATTCACACGGTGTTTTTGTGAAAAATATATGAACATTGCACTTACAAAAGAAAATAAGCCAACTAGAATGCTAGCTAGCTTATTATTATTTGGACTGTATCGCTTGTTCAATTACCCTTATATCTTTCCCATCTCCAAACTCTGTATACCCCCAGATATTCGTTTCACCTCTATATTTATTTACGATAATATCCAGGTCATGGTATACACGATGCGCATAAACTACATACTCAATATTTTGAAGTTCCACACCTTTTTTTGCAATTTCATAGCTTCTATTTACATCACGTTTTATTTTTTCATTCTTTATTTCTGTATGTATATTTTTTAAAGACGATTCTTGTTGTTGAAACCATTGTTTCAATTGGTTCCAGTCCCCTTCTGTATAATTCTCTGCTTTACCATAATTTAAGAAATTATTATAACTTTCATGTGTCATACGAATAAAATCCAGTACTTTTGTCTCTTCTTGTACATCTTCTATTTGAGCTATCGTATTTACCTCAGCAGGCTTATTCGCATAATGTAACAGCACTTTCATAAGACTATAACTCGCAATGATCATCACGATAATAATCCCGAATACACGTAACAATTTCTTCATATACAGAACCCCTTCTCTACTAGAGATATTACAATGTAGTACTATACTTGTAACATTCTCTCGTAGAAATCTAATTCCTGTATAAATTCTTCCTATCATTTCGACAATATTTTTCTATACATTCCTCGTTGGCAAATGTTCTTGTAAAACCATATACCCTTCATAAGCTGCGTAACCGAGTATAGCCATTAATCCGATATAACAAGCAAATACCGTCCATTTCGTTTTCGTATCCACTTTGTAATAATTTTCCTGTTGTCTCTTTTCTGCATCCCATTCCTGTAATTTTCTTTCTGATATTTCAAATGCTTCTCTTATATGAATTGTATGCGTTTCTTTTTCATCTTCATACGGAACGTAATCAAGCGGCTCATACTTCGGTAAAAGATACTCTAACACTTCAATCTTTTGAAATTCTCCTGTTTTTAATTCTTTCTCTCTTTCTTTATGCCTTAATACATTTATTTCATGTTGCATCATATATATATTTCGATGTACTGCACCCGTTTCTTTTAATTCCTCTTCCAGCCTTGCAACATATTCTTTCATTCCATCAATTCTATATCCTAATTCCTTAATCGGCTCATCTCGCTTTATTACTCTATATAATTCCATACAGCCGATAATAACAATAAATCCTCCTAAAATACTTTTAAAGTAAATGGAATAACCGAGCAATACAATAAGACCCGTTCCCCAAATCTTTGTACTTACAACTGAGATAATTCGTCCACCATCTAATGGAGAAACTGGAATCAAGTTAAAGAAGTTAATCATACTTCCAAGCAAAATAATTAATGCCCAAAATGGCTCTTTCGTTATTATATAAAGTGGAATTGCAGGCAAAAATGACAACAAGCCGAAAAGAGGTCCCATATAGGCGATATAAGCTTCATCTTTTGCATTTTTCGGCATCTCTTTCATCCCAATAAGAGCACCCATAAATGGAATAAATATTGCTGGTGATGTTGGTATACCTTTTCTTTTCGCAGCCCATAAATGGCCCATTTCATGAATAAACAACAAATAAATGAGCGCTACTCCAAATTTCCACCCATATATAACTGCGTATGCACCAAGTGATAGAAACATACTAAATACCGTTGAAAACTTTGCTAATTTAAAAATTGCAAATACCCACTTTAACTTAGAAAGTAAAAATAAACCTATGGCAACAATAATTCCCCATAATCCTTTTTTATTATTTTTCATATTCCTCTCCTTTATCTCTCATTAATGAATCATATTTATTCATTAACGCCGGTTCTTTCTCTATTATGACATATTTTTTTCTATTGTTAGAAATAATGTTTATATAATCCATTTTTAGCCAAAAATATAAATAAAAGGAGGTGTATACGAATGAATTTACAATCTCTCATAATAGGCGCGCTATCGTTTTTAGCTTCAACTCTTATTTTTTATACCGTTAGCTACGTATTATTATTAGATTTGTTGCCAAATCACATATTTATTGCTTTTATCATCCTTTCCGCTCTTATGATTTCTTTTCTTATTACGCGAAAATCAATGAATGAGCCCTCTGCAAAAGCAAAGTAATAGAGAGGGGTTTTTCCCCTCTCTATTATCATTTCCTAGGAAAGTCCATATAAACTTTACAAATTACATTCATCCCGATCCTCCAGGGCTAATTAAAGTTTCGTTTTATCTTTGTAAATTCATTTTTTCACCATACTCTTTAACAATTTGAATGATATTTTGAAAAACACCTATTTTTTCTTTTTTACTATTTAATATTTTTAAATCATAATTTTCATAATATGTTTCTAATGCCTTTAATTGTGATTCTGAAGCGTCTTTTACCTGCACAGTAGCATGCAATTCATACTGTTTATACCCTTCCTTTACCTTTTCCCCTAAAAATTTTTCACTCTCTTTTTCTCCAATTAATTTTTGAACTTTTTCTGGGAAGATGACTTGTAAATAATATTCTTGTTCCTTCTCTAACTTGTTGTATAGTGATTGTGAAATCGTATACCGTACCGTATAATTCACTTTTTGATCACCTGCTTTAATATGAAACGCGGTAATCTGCAAATCTTTTTTTGTTACTTCCGTTAAAGGACCTGCCTGCATCTCATCTTCTTTTTGTTCTGAAACATTTGGAAATATAGCTAAAAGCTTTTCCGTATCTTTTTTATTCAGCATGTACATAGCGTTCTTATATTGTAGCCATCCTCGTCTATCTTCTCCTCTTAGCCATGCATAATAGGTTTCTTTTTTTCCATCTCTACTAATTTGTATTTCATATTCCGGCTCACCAAAACTACCTGTTACGTCTTGTTTTTCCGCTTTATCTATAATGTCTATTACTAACTTAGCTTCTGATTCCTGTAACTTTTTCTCTTTATCTTTTTTTTGTATAACGGTTACCCCTACTGTTTCTTTCACTTCATTCACCGTCTCTTCTACTTTTTTTGTTTCTTTTTTTTGCTCAACTTGACCACAAGATGCTAGTAACATAACAAACAACAACAATACATATTTCCTTTTCAACTTAATCCTCCTTTTACAATAAGAAATCCTTATACTCATCATATAAAAAACAAAAACGTGACACACTATAAAATGCGCTATAATAAGCATTGAAAGGAGGTCTTTTTCATGTCCATTAATTTTCACGATGCAAATAATAAATACACATACGCACAGCGAAACGCCCATATTTCTTGGGGTGAAATGATAAAGAGTATTACAAACATACAAAACAAGCAAATAATCGATATCGGCTGTGGTGGCGGTATTTATACGAAAGAACTCGCCCTTATGGGAGCAAAAAGTGTTCTTGGGCTTGATTTTTCAAAAGAAATATTACAGGCTGCAAAAGAAAATTGTAACGGTTTTCCAAACATTTCTTTCATTCACGGTGATGCACATAGCGTCCCATATCCTAATGAAACATTCGACATTGTTATTTCGCGCGCAGTTATTCATCATTTACAAGACATTCCTACATTTCTACGTGAAGCTTCTCGTATATTAAAGAAAAACGGTGTGCTCATTGTACAAGACCGCACCATTGAAGATTGTACAATTCCAGGAAGCCCCGAACACATTCGTGGATATTTCTTCTCCATCTTTCCAAACCTTATTGAAATAGAAGCAAAAAGAAGACCAAAAACCACCACGATACAACAAGAATTACAAAAATATTTTCTTCACGTGTTCCCCACTCAAACACAATGGGAAGTACGCAAAATACATGATTCTGTAGAAGCATTGTTACAAGATTTATCACCTCGAACAGGTCGATCCATTCTATACGAATTAACAGATTATGAACTTTCTCAACTTCTACAACAGGTCCAGACCGCCTTACAAAACACCTCTCCTATCATTGAAAGAGATCGGTGGACAATTTGGAGTGCCATGAAATTGTAAGGAAGGAAGCCTCACAAAATAATGTGAGGCTTCCTTCTTTCATAATCTACTTTTGCAACACTCTTGATATCCTCCACTTCTGGCCTGTGCACTTCCACACTTCGGACATACTAAATATCTAGACTGATTTGTCAACAAACTACCTTTTTGAAAGAGTAAAACTTCTGCTTGTTTAAACGAACGCGAATAATATAACCACATAAAACCAATTATAGCAATAATGCCAAATAATACTCCCATCGCAAGCATTTCAGTCACCTCTTTTGGTTTGTTCTTTCCAGCAAGTGGATTGTTGTATTATTCTCTGCAAATTCAAACAATACCTTCTTTACTCCTATAAATATCAACTTTCTCTATAAATTTTACAATTCTCCAGAAAATTTTACTCCCATTTTACAATCCACCATTCCCTTCACATCAACGAATATCACATTCAATATTTCCGTATATAAATATGCCTTTCAAAAAAATATATTGACTTTCAAAAAAAAACATGCAACAATACTGTCAGAATACTTGAATAAAAATTCATTGACGAGAAAGAGTACGTTATAGGACTGTCCCCCAGAGAGTTGGCGAATTGCTGAAAGCCAACGTTCAGTGCGTAGCCGAAAATCATCTCCGAGAAGTAGAACCGAATGTTGCAGTAAGTTCTTACCGGCTGTCCCCCGTTACAAGGAACACGTATCATGTTGTACGTTGTAAAGCCGTATACATATAGACTCATTTCTACATGTATAAATTAGGGTGGTATCGCGGGTAAATATAACTCGTCCCTTTCTTTAGGGACGAGTTTTTTGTGTTCTTACAAATGAATTTAAAAAGGAGGAAAAACAATGAACACTGTATCAAAAAAACATATTTTTTTCACGGGTCTTATGCTATTTTCTTTATTTTTTGGGGCAGGTAATTTAATTTTCCCTCCCATGCTTGGACAAAATGCAGGTGAAAATTTTTGGCCGGCAATGATTGGATTTTTACTAACAGGAGTCGGTTTACCCTTATTAACTGTTATTGCAATTTCTTTATCAGGAAACGGTATGCAACAACTCGCAAGTCATGTTCACCCATTATTCGGAATTTTCTTTACTGTAGTTGTATACATCGCAATCGGTCCTTCTATGGGAATTCCACGTGTTGCGAATGTCGCTTATGAAATGGGCGTTAGTTCCTTTTTACCAGAAACAATTCGCTCTAGTAACCTAGCACTATTTTTATACACGGTCGTCTTCTTCGCTATCGTATTTTGGCTTAGTTTAAATCCATCCAAACTTGTCGATCGCATCGGAAATATATTAACACCTATTTTATTACTCTCTATTTTCTTATTATTTGTTAAAAGTGTATTTACACCACTCGGGCAATCAGGACCTGCAATGCAAGAGTATCAAACTTCTCCAATCTTCAAAGGCTTTATGGAAGGATACTTAACAATGGATACCATTTCTGCGCTTGCATTTGGAATTATCGTTGTAAATGCCATTCGCTCCAAAGGTGTAAAGGATCGTAAATCCATTGCTATCGCAACAGCGAAAGCAGGACTTATCGCCGCTACTGGTCTCGTACTTGTATATGGTGCACTTGGCTGGCTCGGTGCAACTAGCGTCTCTCTCGGATATGCAAAAAATGGAGGACAATTACTTACTGTTATCGTACAACAATTATTCGGTCCATACGGTTTGCTTCTATTATCTCTTATCGTTACACTCGCTTGTTTAACGACATGTGTTGGACTTGTATCTGCATGTAGTCAGTATTTCTCAACTTTATTGACTAGATTTTCATACAAAACGTTCGCGAGCATCATTTGTGCATTAGGCTTATTAGTTGCCAACTTAGGATTAACAAAAATTATCGCCATCTCTGTTCCAATTCTACTTGTTGTATATCCAATTGCAATTGTACTTGTTCTACTATCATTACTTCATAAATATTTTGGTGGATATCGCTCTGTTTATGTAGGTGCTTTAATTGGAGCAGCATTTGTAAGCGTATTTGATGGATTAAAACAAGGTGGTATTTCAGTTTCATTTATCACTCCATATTTTGAATTTATCCCTTTATATAAAGAAGGAATCGGCTGGCTCATACCAGCAGTAGCCGGAACTCTTATCGGCCTTATAATCGCTAAGTTAAGCGGTGCGAAAAAAGTGCCCTTACTAACCGAATCTCATGAAGTAAAAGCATCCTAAAAAAACTCCCTTTCGGGAGTTTTTTTACATTTGAAAAGCAGTATGGTTAAAACTGCTTATTTTATAAGCTTTCGTATAATAGTCGATATTTGTATCCACTGTTTCTACTTTGACAACATCGTAGCAATCTTCTTGTTTCACTAAAAATAAATAGTACTCTTCTGTCGCCTCAACAATTGCAATTTTATCTGTTTCCACATTATATTGTTCACAAAGCGCTTGCAATGCGTTCACATAATCCCCTAATTTTTTAGACTTATCCATGCCAAATATAGTTTGAACTAACATATACATTCTCCCCTTTGTATGTACTGTTAACAACTTAATGATAACGCTTACATTTATTAACGTCAATAAAAAGATTTGGCACAAACTAATAAACAGTGGGATAACACCCACTGCTTATTAGTTTCAACTTATCATTTCGTCAATTGATGTCTAAACGCATAAATAACCGCCTGCGTACGATCACTTACATTTAATTTATTTAATATATTACTTACATGTGTCTTTACCGTTTTAAGCGCAATAAATAGCTCATCCGCAATCTCTTGATTACTTTTTCCCTCTGCAATTAATAACAAAATTTCAGACTCTCTTTCTGTTAGCTCCTCATGCAAAGGTTGTTCTTTCTTCTGACGCATGCGAGACATCATTTTACCAGTAACTTTTGGCTCTAATACCGTTTCTCCATCATAAGTAGCTCGTACAGCGTCTGCTATATCACTCGCTCTTGATGTTTTTAATAAATAACTAGTCGCTCCTGCCTCAATAACAGGATACAATTTCTCATCATCTAAAAAGCTCGTTACGACTACAATTTTCGCTTCTGGCCATTCCTGAATAATAGCACGTGTTGCTTCAACCCCATCCATCTCGTCCATGACAAGATCCATCAAAATAATATCCGGCCTTAATTGCAAAGCTAACTCTGAACCTTTTCTTCCATTTTCAGCTTCTCCAACTACTTCAATATCTGGCTGCGTTGATAAATATGCTGATACACCCATTCGAACCATTTCATGATCATCAACTAATAATACTTTTATCATGACTCTCCCCCTCTCTCAATCATAATCGGTACTTTCACTTCTATTTGTGTACCTTTATTTGGAAAACTAAGTACTTTTAATGTACCACCAATTTCATGAACTCGCTCTTGCATTGATCTTAAACCATACGAACCAGCCTTATTAACCCCTACTTTAAAACCGACACCATCATCAATAATTTTCAATATTGCATATTGCTCAATTTTGCGTAGACGTACTTCCGTTTTCTTTGCCTTCGCATGCCGTAAAGTATTGGACAGCGCCTCTTGTACAATACGGAATAAATGATCTTCTACACCCTTTTTTAATTGAATTGGTTCAATTAACCATTCAATTTTCATATGTTGCTTTCTAGACAGTTCTGTTAATAATTCTTCTATACCCTCTGTTAGTTTCTTACCTTCTAACTGCACTGGGCGTAGATGAAGAAGCAATGCTCTCATTTCTGACTGTGCATTTACAACCATATTTTCAACAAGCTGCAACTGTTTTTTCGTCATTTCTGGAATTTCAGCTACTTGTTCATTAATAGCCGACATCATCATCGACATTGCAAAAAGCTGCTGACTTACAGAATCATGCAGCTCCCTCGCTAATCGATGCCTTTCCTGGGAAATCGCTTCTTGTCTCATCTCTTCATTCCAATGAGCTCGTTCATTCGTTACTTTTTGAAAGAGTCCAGCTTGCTCCTCTAATCGACGAGCCAGAGCGATTACTTTTCGTTCCACTTCATGAAATTCATCATCTGCAGTAAACGAAACATCGCTCGGAAAATTCCCTCGCTCTACTTCAAATAGAAACGTATTTAATCCTTGTATACGCTGCTCTATATAGTAACCGATTGCATATCCTACAATTCCCCCGATAAGTAAACTTGTAGTCATGATAAACAAGCCAATTGGAACAGAAGCGATGGATTCCTTCCATAATAAATCATACACTTGTTGCTCGCTTTTCCATACATATACAATTGTACAAATAAGTGCGATACTAACAGAGGACAACATAGAATAACGAATATACATCCACGAAATATTTTTTTGTTTTTTCATTATACTTTCCTCACTTCCGTATCGCCTACGACAAGCGAAGAAATAATTTTAATACGACGAGGAGCCTCTTTATACTGCTCTGTTCTAAATGTAACATTGCGGTTAAATCCTGTTTCTTCATGACCTGGCAGAAGCACACGTCCGACAATAACAGAATGATTTAAAGACAGTTCAATATCATATGGCACATATAAACGGATATTACCAACGATACCGCGAATAACAATTACCGTCTCCCCTTCTGGGATCATAGCAGTTGTTAAATCTATTTCCACATCACAAGCACCATATTGAACATTAATATCCTCAAGTTCATAAATATGATCCATCATTCGTATATTCCCTACAAACATATTTTTCAAATACGGTTCTGTACGATATATTTGCTTCTCTTCGTCTATAATCCCTTTTTCTTTAATTTCAACCTTCATTGCTTTTTGCTGATGTCCTTGTTGAATCAGTTGATAACCAATTAAAGCTAAACAAGCAAATACGACAAGAACAAATGCTGCTGATGAAAATAAGAAGAATAAAAATACGATACCACCAACAAATAAAAATACATTTCCCCGTACGTAACGATTTTTTTTACGATAATGCCTTCCAAACATAAGCATAATAAATGCAAAAATGAGACCACCTGGTTCAAAATGTCCAAGTATCATATCAAGAAAAAGACCGAATCCAAATATGATGAGGAGCATCCCCATTAATTGTGTTTTTGAAAAATGCTTCTTCATTTCAGCTCCCCCCTTCTTTTCACATATACATAGAAGAAAAGGCATTGCTTTCCAACACCTTTTCTCCTATCACTATATCATAAGCCTGTTTTATAATATACTACTATTATTTTGTTAACTCTTTCGTTAACGATACATCATTCTTTTCTTTCATTTCACGCTCAAGCTTTGCAATCTTCATATCAAATGTGTCACGTTCATGCTCCTCATTTATACGAGTTTCTAAGTCACGAATATGATCATCAATTTCTTCAAAACGTAAGAACGGATTGTTTTCATCCATTTTATGCATCGCTGTATTCATACGACGATTTGCATGTGCCATATTTTCACGCGCCATTAGTTCCATACGCTTTGCGTGCATTTCTTTTAATTTATTTTTCATTTCAGAAAGACGACGCTCTAATTCATCGATTTGCTCTACAACACCTGCATACATTTCTTCTAATCGAGTTACTTGCCCTTCATAATAAGCTACTTCTTCTAATGCACGTTCATGTAACTGTAATTCGCCTGCTTCTTGAGCGATGATAGCCTGTTTTGATCTTTTATTAACGAAATAACGTGCTTGCTCAAGCTCACGAGCGAAATTAGATTTTAATGTTTTATGACGCTGAATTAACTTCTCAATTTTTGTTGTTTCACGCTCACTATCGCGTAAATATTGGTTTAACATAGCGATTGGATTTTTTCTTTCTTTCTCATCTAACACATTATGAAAATCTGCTAAAATTGCATCGCGTACACGTCCGAATAAAGATTGTTTCATTATAATCTTCCTCTCTTCTACTTTATAAATTTGATTTGATTTTTATTAAATTTTTATTAGTTTTTCATTAACTTGTTCCACTCATCTTCAAAGTTGCTATATGGTTTAGAACTTTCTGGTGCAGAATCAACAACTACATTTTTTTCTTTTTTCCACTCACGGTATCCGTAGTATAAAACTACTAATGCTGCGATACCGATTAGTGCTGGGGAATGAGAAAGGGCGATGGACAAGCCGATCAAACCAACAATACCCCAAGCTAACTTTCCAAAAAATGATTGTGCTCGCACAAATGATTTATAGCTCCAGTACACAACTCCTGCTCCAATTGCGAACCCTATAATACCAGCAAGACTGCCAAGAGCAATTAAAGCTAAAATACCAGCCGCGATAAACGCTAGAAATTGTTTCATCTTGTGCTTGCCTCCCTTCGATTTGATACTCTTATCTTAACTATTTTTTCTTTTTTCCATAACGAGCTTAAGAACCGTTTTTAACTCAGACTTAAGACTGAGTCGCATTCAGCCTTTTGTAAAAACTACAATTGGATAGGATGTTTCACTCTTTTATTGCACATAAAAAGCCGTACAGAGAATATTCTCTGTACGGCTTTCATTACTATGCCTAAACTTCATTTTTCATTATGCTGTTTTATGATATTCTTTCTTTCCCGCCACTTTAGAAAACCTCGGGAAACCAATTAATATAGAAATGATTCCACATACTCCAACTAAAATTGGATAAAACGCATATGGTAACAATTCAATCGGAGATAACGCCGCAAAGCCTGCTGCTGTTAACATTTGAGCACCATACGGGATTAACCCTTGCACACAGCATGAGAAAAGATCTAATACACTCGCTGATTTACGAGGATCAATTTCATACTGATCTGCAATGTTTTTCGCAAGCGGACCTGTAAAGATAATAGAAATCGTATTATTCGCTGTACACATATTCGTCATACTTACTAAGCCAGCGATACCGAACTCCGCTCCTTTTTTCGAACGAATGTTACGCGTTAAAATATTCATTAAATATTGAATGCCACCATTATATTGAATCAGTTCGACCATACCGCCAATTAAAATAGCAAGTAATACTAACTCCATCATACCGCCCATTCCAGTTGTTACACTTTTAAAGAAACTCTCTAACGTGTAACTTCCATCTAAAAGACCAATAACGCCGGATAGTACAGTTCCACCAGTTAACACAATAAGCACATTCCAACCAAGTAACGCTGTTATAAGTACCCCTGCATACGGTAAAATCTTTATCCAATCAAAGCTATGCGCTTTAATCTGCGTGTCGCTTCCTAAAGTAACGATTACTAATAATATTATTGTAATAATAGCCGCTGGTAATACAATTAAAAAGTTCGTTTTAAACTTATCTTTCATTTCTGTTCCTTGCGAACGTACAGCTGCGATTGTTGTATCTGAAATGAATGATAAATTATCACCAAACATCGCTCCGCCAACAACTGTCGCCATCGTAAGTGCAATGGAGATATCAGTTTGTCCACTAATACCTACAGCTATTGGTGCTAATGCAGCTATTGTTCCCATTGAAGTTCCCATCGCTAATGAAATAAATGCCCCTATAACAAAAATTCCTGCTACGATAAATCCTTGCGGTAAAACGGATAACGCCAAGTTAACTGTAGAATCAACGCCGCCCATCCCTTTTGCTGTTTCAGAAAATGCTCCTGCAAGCACAAAAATTAGAACCATAATCATAATATCTGGGTTCCCTGCACCTTTAGCAAATCGTTCTACTTTTACATTAAAGCTTTCTTTACGATTCATTGCTAAAGCGACCCCTACAGCAATTGAAATTGCTACAAGTATCGGCAATTTATAGAAATCACCTGTAATAATTCCAGAACCAATAAATAGCGCCAAAAATATCCCAAGTGGTAATAAAGCCAAACCATTTCCTCTCGTTTCTTTCAAAGTACCATCTCTCCCTAGTTTCAACCTTTTTCTAATGAATAACAAAAGACCTCTTCCAATGAGAAGAGGTCTTATACATCTATAAGAAACGCTCTTCTCATCTTTCAAGCATATGCTTGCTGGATTTGGCACAGCACTCTGAAATCGAGTCCGCTGCCGAGGCATCGTAGGGCCAGTCCCTCCGCCTCTCTTTATAAGAAGGTTTCATATTTATTTTTTAATAATAATTTCTTCCCTAACTTTACTCGCTTACAAAACAAAAGTCAATTATTTTTTGTATAGTTTTTTTTGGTAATTATGCAAAAATTTGAATACAATAATCATTTTAACTTTTTGATTTCTTCTTCTAATATTGAAATCCAATAAAATTCACTATTTTTTATTGCAGCTATTATCCATTTCGTAGTGTACCAAGCTAACTCATACTCTTCTTTTGTAACATCGCCACTTTTATAAGCATCCTCTAACTCATCTTCATCCAATATATACATTTTACCATTCGGTAATAACACTACATCTAAATATAAATCATCAAAATACGGCAAACCACGGTCGTCTATTTCATATTCTTTCGCCACATCAATATAATATTGCACTAATTTTTTCTGATCATCTAACATAGCTGTAATCGCAAAATTTTTCCCGTCTATGAAATATTGAATCCACGTATATTGATTCCCTGCAATACGAAGTTCTTTCCCATCATATTCTTTACAACTAGGTTCTCTCACCTTTTTTATTTCCAGTATTCCTAGCATTCCCTCTTCTATTTGCTTAACTGTATAATCTTTCTCTATTAGTCGCTTCCACGAAGAACCGTCACCATATTTACGTTTCATTACGTCCGCTTCCCTTCTATATAGAAAAGCCCTCACATATTATGTGAGAGCTTTTTCAAATTATAATTAAGCCGCTTGCTTATTAGAAATTTCTTCCAAATAGGCCTGTCCTTTTTCAGCGTCATACTGACCTTCCCACTTAGACATAACTACAGCTGCTAAAGAGTTACCTACAACGTTAACTGCTGTACGAGCCATATCTAAAATACGGTCAATACCAGCGATGAAGGCTAAACCTTCAGCTGGAATACCTACTGTACCAAGTGTTGCTAATAATACAACGAACGATACGCCCGGTACACCCGCAATACCTTTTGATGTAACCATTAATACAAGTAATAATGTAATTTGTTGAGAAATAGATAAGTCAATACCGTACATTTGTGCTAAGAAAATAGCCGCAATTGCTTGATATAAAGTTGATCCATCTAAGTTAAATGAATAACCTGTCGGAATAACGAAAGATGTAATTGCTTTCGGACAACCGAACTTCTCCATTTTCTCCATGATTTTCGGTAAAACTGTTTCTGAACTCGCTGTAGAGTATGCTAAGATCAGTTCGTCTTTTAAAATCTTGAAGAATTGGAAAATGTTAATTCCAAATATTTTCGCCGTAAGTCCTAAGACAACTACAACGAAAAAGATCATTGCTCCATAGACGACAATTAGTAATTTACCTAATGGAATTAATGACGCAAGACCAAATGTAGAAACTGTAACACCGATTAGTGCAAATACACCAAATGGTGCGAATTTCATAACCTGGTTCGTCACGTAAAACATTGCATCAGCTACACCTTGGAAAAATTGAAGAACCGGTCTTCCTCTTTCACCAATTGCTGCTACACCTAAACCAAATAATACAGAGAAGAAGATAATAGCAAGCATATCTCCGTCAGCTAATGACTTCATAATGTTCGTTGGAACAATATTTACAAATGTATCTGCAAATGAATGACTTTGTACCTGCTCTGTCGTATGTGTATATTTCGAAATATCTGTCTTTGTTAACTGGTCCATATTTACGCCTTTTCCTGGTTGGAAAATATTCGCTATTAATAGACCAACAACAATTGCAAGTGTTGTAATAATTTCAAAATAAATAATTGTTTTCCCGCCTAGTCGACCTAGTTTTTTAACATCGCCAACACCAGCAACCCCAACAACAATACTTGCTACAACAATCGGTACAACGATCATTTTAATTAATCGGATAAAAATATCACCAATTGGTTGTAAGTAACTCACCACTGCCGGATTGCCAAAGAAAATCGCCCCAACTGCAATACCTAGCGCAAGACCAATTAATATTTGCCATGCAAGTCCTATTCTTTTCATACTTGTTGTAACCCCCTCTTCGATGTGTCACTCTACCTCTCATTCTATATCTATAAAACTTGAAATTAAGAGTATTACATATTATTCGACAATTCACTACATTTTGTCCCTGTTAAAAATCATAAATCAAAATTTAAAATCTGACAACAAAATAAGTTTGCCCGAACGCAAATAATTTTCTTGACAAAAATAAATCCCATGTCAGAAAACCTCACATGAGAACGATTCCTTATCAGTGTTTTATTGGATTCCTATCTACCATTTTGCTGTATAAAACAAATATATTTTTCCTTTATTTCACAAATAAATCCAAAAAATACATCCTTATTGCACGAATAAAAAAGTGCATCCAACATGACAATTATCATTAAAAGATGATAATTTCCGACAAAACTTAGCAATTTTATAAAATTTTCTTTACATTATGATTACAACGATAGACACTCTTCTTCTTATGATATATAACATTCATAGGGAAAGGAGCCAGACAACCATGAAAAAGAAATTTGCAGCGTTTAGTGTTTTAGCAGCAGGAACGATTTTTGTTTCTCCGCTACTTTCACCCGTATATGCTGAAACGAATCAAGATAAATTATCTAATATTCAATCTGAATTAGAAGGAAAACAAAACGACTTACAAAATAAATCAGCTGAGAAAGACCAAATAGAAAAAGAAATTCAAGAATTACAAAAGAAAATTGACGATTTAACTACTTCTATTAATAAAAACGAAGCTGAATTAAACGATACAAAAAAAGAAATTAGTAAAACACAACAAGTAATTGCTGAAAAAAAGAAACATATAGAGCAATTACAAACAAACATAGATACGCGTCAGGAAGTTATTAAGCAACGTTTACAATCCATGCAAGAAAAACCTCGTACAAATATTATTACAGAGGTAATAACAACTTCTACAAACATCGCTGATCTTGTTGATAACATGTACTCTGTAAGCTTAATTTTAAACAACGATACTGATATTGTGAAAAAACAAACAACTGATCAAAATGCTGTGACGAAAGAAAAAGAGGCTGTTGAGAAAAAAGAGCAGCAACTAAAAGAAGCTGAACAGAAATTAGTTCAAAAACAACAAGAGTTGCAAACGAATCAACAACAACAGCAAACATTTATTAGCGATCTACATACGAAAGTAGCAAAAGTAGATTCAGAGATTGAAGGATTAGAAGAATCCAAAGGCATTTTAGAAAATCAGCGTCAAGCCGTTCAAAAGGCAATTGAAGAAGAAAAACGTGCGGAAGAGGCTCGTAAGGCTGAAGAGGCACGTAAGGCAGAGGAAGCTCGTAAACAAGCTGCTACATCTGCTCAAACAGCTCAAGCAGCTCCAACACCACACGATACAAATATTGGCGGCTTTATTAAGCCAGCAGCTGGATCAAAAACTTCTGGATTTGGCGCACGTTCTTTAGATAACCATAAAGGAATCGATATTGCCGCTTCAGGAACTGTTCCAATTATAGCCGCTGCAGATGGCGTCGTTATTCGCTCAGAATTATCATCTAGTTACGGAAATGTTGTGTACTTATCTCACCGTATAAACGGAAAAACATACACAACAGTATACGCTCATATGAGTAGCCGTTCTGTATCAAATGGACAAACTGTAAAACAAGGCACTCAACTTGGTTTTATGGGGAACACTGGCCAATCATACGGACAACATTTACACTTCGAACTTCACCTTGGAGAATGGAATGTCGGCAAAACAAATGCAGTTGATCCATCTCCTTATATCGGATTATAAAAAAACTCGGTACACACCGAGTTTTTTCTTTACCCTTCACAAACTATAGGCATTCCACATAGACTACAACTAAATGCCTATAGTTTACGGGGTGAATCATATGAATACACAATTACAACAAAAAATAGAAGAAGCTAGAGAAACTTTCATCGGCCGGTTATTTACATTTGGCGGCTCAGCATTATTTTTAATCGGATCATTTATTGCAGTCATCACAGCCTATAAAGCGTATAGTCGTTTATTAAATACACCTACAGCATAATAAAAAGACGGAGATTTCTCCGTCTTTTTATTATGCAAACATTTTAAATACGCCTATCGCATTTAAAAATACAATAATTACAGTTACCGGAATAACATAACGAAGCAGGAAGAACCAAATATTAAATAATGTTTTCCCTTTCGTTTCCGTAACTTCTAATTCTTTCATTAACATTTCTTTACTCATTTTATTCGGTACGAATAGCGAGATGGCTAGTACGCCAAGCGGCAGTAATACATTACTTACCGCAAAATCGACGAAATCAAAGAATGTCTTACCAAATATTTTCACATCACTCATAATTCCAAACGATAATGCTGACGGGATTCCAACTGCAAAAATAAGAATACCAATTAATAATGATGCTGACGGACGCTTTTTCTCATTATCTTTCGCAACAGATGCTACTACAATTTCAAGCATAGAAATCGCAGATGTTAACGTTGCAAAGAAGAATAAAACTAAAAACATAATGAAGAAAAATTGTCCAAATGGTATTTTCGCAAATACTGCTGGAAGGACGATAAACAGTAGTCCTGGACCTTCAGTCGGCTTAACGCCCAATGCGAAAATCGCTGGAAAAATTGCTAATCCTGCAAGCACTGTAATAAAAACAGTTAAACTTACAATAGATGTTGCTGATTTCGCTAAATGTTCTTCTTTCTTCAAATAGGAACTATACGTGACCATTACTGAGGCACCTACTGTTAGCGAGAAGAACGATTGTCCCATCGCGTATAAAATCGTATCTGCTGTCAGCTTTGAAAAATCTGGTTTTAAGAAGAACTCTACCCCAGCAAAAGCACCATCAAGTGTTAAAGCACGAACTATAATCGCAATAAACAAAATAAATAATAGCGGCATCATATACTTACTTGCTTTTTCTATCCCTTTCTCGACACCTTTACTTACAACAAAAATAGTGCAAAGCATGAAGATAAATTGGGCTCCAATCGCGCTTACTGGATTTGAAATCGTTTCACCAAATAATTGTCCGTAATCAACAACACCATTCCAAAAGCTTCCTGTAACACTATAGTATAAGTACAGTAAAATCCATCCACCTACAACACTATAAAATGATAGTACACTAAAACAAGTAACAACTCCCATACGACCAATCCAAGGATATAACTTACTATTTGGCACCAATACTTTATATGCTGTAACTGCCTCTTTTTGTGTGCTACGTCCAATAACAAATTCAGCTAAAAGAAGCGGCATACCTATAAATAAAGTTAATAGTAAAAATACAAGGAAGAATGCGCCTCCCCCACCATTACCTGCAACATATGGAAATTTCCATATGGCACCAAGACCTACTGCGGCTCCGGCTGCTGCGAGTACAAAGCCTATTTTCGACGTCCATTGCTGTGTTTCTTTCATCATAAATTCTCCTTTTCTGAATATTTAAACTTTTGTTAATTATACACTTTCATTTCATACTCGCACACCTCCTTTAGAAAATAAAAAAGTCCCCTACACGCAAATATGCATGTAGAGGACGATATATGTAATGTAAATACCGTGGTACCACCTCAATTGGATTGATAAATCCCACTTGTTCAAGTACAGGAAAAATTCCGATACTCTATCCTTTTAACGGCGGAACCCGGGTTGCCTACTACAATGTTCAACATACCTCTCGCAAGCCCATTCTGTATATTTTATCGTACCGGGCTCACACCTTACCCCAGCTCTCTGACCGTATCAAATATACATACTCTTCTTGCTCATCGATTTCATTTATTGAAGTTACTTGTGATTATAAATTATATTTTTATAGTTGTAAAGTGCAATTTATTCATTATCCTATATGAACTCTTTTCTCTAATTCTTGTAAAAACAATTCTCTTTTTTGTTCATTTTGAACATATATCGACTTTAATACTTCTTGCAACAATATATTTCTCTGCTTTTTCTCTATTTGTAATTCTTTCACTTTAATTCTAACTTCGTATAAAAAATCAAGATATGATTCATACGCCTCATCATATTTATTTGCGATATCATCACGAATTTTTTTTGCCAGTTTCGGACTCGCTCCTCCAGTAGAAACAGCCACATTCAGTAATCCACGATGAATCGCCGCCGGAAAATGAACATTCCCACTTTCCGGATTCGTAATAACATTTACTAATTGATTCTCTGCACTATCCTCAGCAACTTGTTCATTTAATACAGCATCACCACTCGCTGCAACAACTAAAAAAGCACCTTGAATATCACTTTTTTCATACTCCCTTTGATACCAACGAATTTGCTTTTCTTCCACTAGTTTCACTAAATTCGCATCCAATTCAGGACTTATCACAATTATATCCGCACCTTGTTTTAGTAAAGGAATAATTTTGAATCCCGCGACTTTTCCTCCACCAATGACAACAACACGTTTCTTCTCAACTCGCACTGTAAGTGGATACATATTGATCCCCCTTCAATAATTTCTTCGTTTTCTGAATTAACATATATTGAAACGCTTCATTCTTTCCTAAATACGGACTTATTTTTATCTTATCCGACTCATATTGGCGTACTTCTTTTTCAATATGTTTCATAAGTAAACCGGTAAATAACAAATAAGGCAGCACAACGATGTTCTTTTCTTTTCGTTCTACAACTTTCTTTAACTTCTCCTCAAATTTTGGCTCGGCAGCTGCTAAATAGCAAACCTCTACTTTTTTAATTTTCTCTTCCATTTGAAATAAAGAAGCGATCCAGTTTATATCTTTTAATACTTCAGGATCGCTACTCCCTCTTGCAACGAGAAGTAACGTCACCTCATTCGTCTCTTCCTGTTCGATACCACTTCCGTTATACACTGATTTAACGAGTGTTTCTGATACACCAAACGGATTACCGTAGGTCACTTTAACACTTGAAAATTGATTATTTAACTTTTCTAATTCAAACGGGATATCTTTTTTCACGTGACCTGCCGCTAATAGAAAAACCGGAATAACAATAATCTCTGTAGCACCACGACTCACACATGTACGGAACCCTTCATCAATCGTTGGACTCGCTAACTCTAAAAAACAAACTTCTTGAATACTTGCCTCTACACGGTTCATGCATGACGTAATAAACGTAATCGCTTCTTCTTTAGCGGCTTTCAAACGACTTCCATGACATATATATAAGATGGCTTTCATTTTATAACACTCCGCTTACTTGATACGTACTTTCCGTCTGTTTCTCAAACCAATGGATCTTTTCCCTAAAACGGACCACTTCTCCAATTACAATCATACTCGGATTTTGAATTTGTTCTTTTTTCGCAACATCTACAATTGTCCCTAACGTCCCGATAACTGTGCGCTGCATAGAAGTCGTTCCCCTCTCAATAATAGCAGCAGGCGTACTTGTATCTTTTCCATGTTTAACCAGCTGTTCACATATGTAGGGTAAATTACTAACCCCCATATATACAGCTAAGGTCTCTACACCTTTCGCTAAATGTTCCCACTTCACTTCCTCTTCAGCATCTTCTTTCCTATGCCCCGTCACAATAGCAAAACTTGCACTCGCATCACGATGTGTCACTGGAATGCCAGCATAAGCAGGAGCAGCTATTCCAGCTGAAATACCAGGAACAATTTCAAATGGTACACCTTGCTTCGCTAACGCTTCAGCTTCTTCTCCCCCTCTACCAAATACAAATGGATCCCCACCCTTTAGCCTCGTTACAACTTTTCCTTTTTTCGCGTATTTAATAAGAAATGTGTTAATTGTCTCTTGCTTCATCGTGTGATAATTTGGTAGCTTTCCACAATAAATTAAATCCGCTTCGGGCTTTGCATATGAAAGCAACTCTTTATTTACGAGACGGTCGTATAAAATAACGTCTGCTTTCTCAATACATTTCAATCCTTTCACAGTAATTAAATCTGGATCACCAGGACCTGCTCCAACGATATAAACCTTCCCCATCATCTCTCCTCATTTCTACTATTAAAGTGAAACTTCCATCCTTATATACGAATGGAAGTTTTCATCATTTCCTATTACCTGTTCCCTACTCATGAATAACAAATGCCGCACCTTTTCGAATCTTCTTTTTTTCAAATAGAGAAATTTCCTTTACTTCTGGCAGCGGTAAAAAATGCTTTTCAAGCTCCATCTCCGCGAGCTTAAATGCCTGTTCTTCACTTTGAGCAACGACAACAATCGGAACAATACTATTCACTAACACGGCTTCAAATCGATATAAATCCATATTGTCCCTCCTAAGACGCTATTACTTCTTCTAACACGGTATTTAACGCTATTTGTAGTGTGTCTACACCGATACGACCAACAAAATCATAAAACGTTTCAGCTGGTAATTTATTCTCTTTGAAATAACTTATAAATGATGCAAGTACATCAGGTAGATCCTCGCCATCTATTTTCCCTTTTAACTTTTGATTGTAAGCACCGCCATCTAACAACGTTCCACCTACGTATATTTCAAATGCTTCAACAATCCCTTTTTCCTTCGTTTTCATTTTCACCCCTTGTAATCCAATGTCAGCAATTTGACGTTGACCACATGAATTCGGGCATCCTACCATATGAATACGAACCGGAACATCGAGTGCAATTTGTGTATCTAAGTATTCGGCGATTTTGCGTAATCTTTCTTTCGTTTCTACTAATGCAAGATTGCAATATTCAATACCAGTACAAGAAACCGCATGACCAATAAACGATTTCGGACTTGCTGATATTGCTTCAAACAATGGTTCATTTAATAAACCCGTTACATTCCCTGGCGGAACATTCGGAATAATGAAGTTTTGCGAGTTACATGTACGAATCTGTCCATTTCCATACCGCTTAGCAATTCTCGCAATCTCAAACATTTCTTCTGCATGTAGACGTCCTACCGGTACATTAAAACCTACATATTTAAGCCCATCTTGTTTTTGATCTTGAACTCCATAAAAGTATCCCGCATTCCAGCCTTTTAGAGCACTTTCCCCTTTACTTTGCAATGGTCCTGTATACTCTATTAGTTTCTCTTTAAATTTCTCTACTCCCCAGTCTGCAACAAGAAATTTCAAACGAGCTAAATGACGTTTTTCACGGTATCCAAAATCACGGAATATCGTAGCAATCGCAATCGCTACCGCCTTCACTTCTTCTGGTAAAACAAATACATCTAATTCATCAGCTAAATATGGACGAGCTGATAATCCACCGCCTACTTTTATATGAAAACCAACTTTTTTCTCACCATCTATTTCTTTCGTAGCAGGTGTAAATGCAACACAGTTAATCTCTGCGTTTGCTGAATTATAAATATTAGAACTAATAGACATTTTAAATTTACGTGGTAAGTTAGAAAACTCCTCATTATGTTGGAAATAGTCATATACCTCTTTCACAATACCAGTTGTATCAAACAGCTCATTTGCATCAATGCCAGCAAGTGGATTCCCTGTAATATTACGCGTTATATCACCACAAGCCCCAGCTGAAGATAACCCAACTCTTGCTAATCTTTTAAAAATATCTGGCATTTGATGGATTTCTAACCAATGAAACTGAATCGCCTGTCTTGTCGTAATATCTATTACGTCACGCCCATAATCCTCAGCGATAGAAGCAAGCACTTCTGCCTGCGTGTTCGTAATAATCCCTGAAGGAATATTTACACGCATCATAAAATAACCAGCTTCTTTCGGTCTTTGTAAATACAACCCTGCCCATTTGAATGCGTCCCACTCTTCTTTCGGAATAGATTCGAAGCCATTCTCTGCATAATAAGGAATATCATTAAAGATTTCCAATCCATCTTTTTTTAATTTATTTTTCTCAGTCTGATTTAATTTTTCATTGTTAGCCCATACTTTTTCATAACTCATTTTTTATCCCCCTATATAAAACTACGCTCTTGTAAGTACTTCACGATTTGTTCTGCACATTCTTCAATAGAATACTTGTGCGTTTCTACAATTAATTCCGGTTTCTCTGGTTCTTCATACGGTGAATCAACACCAGTAAACTCTTTAATATCACCTTGTCTCGCTTTTTTATAAAGCCCTTTCGGATCACGCTTCTCGCACTCTTCAATTGGGCACTTTACAAACACTTCTATAAACTCATCTGCAGCTAATAAATCCCTCACTTGTTTTCGGTCTACTCGAAATGGTGAAATAAACGCTGTAAGAACAACAGTACCTTGATCTACAAATAGCTTCGCCACTTCGCCAATCCGTCTTATATTTTCCATACGATCACTTTCAGAAAAACCTAAGTCTTTATTTAAACCGTGGCGTATATTATCCCCATCTAGTACATAGTTTCCAATCTTCTTTTCAAATAGTTTACGAGCAACCGCGTTCGCTACCGTAGATTTACCTGAAGCTGATAGACCAGTAAACCAAACTACAAAACTATGATGCCCATTTCTTACTCTTCTCTCATCTTTTGAAACAGATGCTGTATGCCAAGTAATATTTGTATCCATCTCATTCTCTCCCTATTCTGTTACTACTTCTTTTTTCAAACCTTTAATTAGCACTTCCACTACTTCTTTACGACTAAATGTACTCGGCGGAACCTCACCGTTTCTTAATAGCTCTCTTACTTTCGTACCCGATAAAATAACATGATCTTCTTTGCTGTGCGGGCATGTTTTCGTCGAAGCCATCGCTTCACATTTCGTGCAGTAAAAACTATGTTCAAAAAATAACGGTGTAATTCCTAACTCTTCCACTGTAAAGTTTGTAAAAATTTCTTGCGCTTCATAAGTACCGTAATAATCTCCTACCCCTGCATGATCGCGTCCTACAATAAAGTGAGTACATCCAAAATTCTTTCTAACTAATGCATGGAATATCGCTTCCCTCGGTCCTGCGTAACGCATCGCTGCAGGAAATACACCTAAAAAGACACGATCTTTCGGATAATAGTTTTGAAGTAATACTTCATAACTTTCCATCCTTACATCAGCAGGAATATCATCCGACTTCGTTTCCCCAACGAGTGGATTTAAAAAGAGGCCATCTACAATTTCAAGAGCAGATTTTTGAATATACTCATGAGCACGATGTACCGGGTTTCTCGTTTGAAATCCGACTACTGTTTTCCAACCACGTTTTTTAAATTCTTCCCTCGTTTCAATTGGATCTAAATGATAAGAAGGGAACTGATTATTTTCAAATCGTTTTGTAAGAATAATAGCTCCACCGACATAAACGTTCGGTCGTTCATATAATTTTTTCACTCCTGGATGAGCATCATCCGTCGTTTTATATACAAGTAATGCTTCTTTCTCTTTATCAGGTACAAAAATATCTTCTATTTGAATGACACCATATACATTTCCACTATTAACAAGCTTTACTTCTTCTCCAGCTTTTAGATTTTCTGCCACTTCTTCTGTTACCGGCAATGTAATCGGTATACTCCATACGCTACCACTTGCTAAGCGAAGCGTTTCTACGACCGAATCATAGTCTTTCTTTCCTAAAAAACCAGTAAGCGGGCTATATCCCCCTGTCGCTAATAACTCCAAATCACTTAACGCAATGTTATCTAGTTGAATTTCTTTTCTAATTTGTGATACGTCGTATGTCTCGTCTATACGGTTTACTAATTCGTTTCTTGTACTCATTTTCTATTTCCTCTCTTAGCTTTATTTTCAAATTCATCTTATTGGTAATGCAGACCACATTCTGTTTTCACTTTCCCAGACCATCTACCATCTCTCGAATCGCCACCCTCACCTACAGGTAACGTACACTTCTCACACCCAATACTTGGATATCCAATATCATGCAGCGGGTTATACGGCAAGCTATGTTTGTATACATACCGCCACACTTCTTTCCACGTCCAATGAATGAGTGGACAAACTTTAATAGATTGAAAACGATGATCTTGATTTATAAACTTTGTATGCTTACGCGTTTCTGATTGTTCCCTCCTTAAGCCCGATATCCACGCTTTTTCCGCTGCTAATGATTTTTCTAACGGTAAAATTTTTCTAATTTTACAACAAAGGTTCGGATTACTTTCCCATAATTTCTCACCATGCAACTTCGCTTGTTCATCAAGTGTAAGTTCCGGCTGTTTTTCTATAATATTTAATGAAGGAAATCGTTCCCGCACTTTTTGAATTAATTCATACGTTTCGCGAAAATGAACATTTGTATCTAAAAATACAACTTTAGCAGATGGATTTACTTGGTTTATAAGGTGCAGCAGTACCATCCCTTCCACTCCAAAGCTACATGCGTATACAATTTCACTTTCATATTCTTTATAAGCCCAACGTAATACAGATAACGCGCCTTTTGTTTCATCTTCTTCTGAAAATGAAATGTTACTTTCTTCCCACGTTTCATACGTCAACATGTTCTTTCCCCCTGTAAAAGCAAAAAGACGGTTTTAACCTAATCAAAATAGGTTAAAACCGCCTCTAGTTTTTCTAGTCAGCGCTTTTTACTTTAAACGTACCTTTTCACTTTTCTCCAATTGAATGACCTTTCCATCTTGCACAACAATTGTAATTGAACCATATTTCATATCAGCAAGCATCGCTTCAATTTTCTCAGACACTTCCTCAAAATGTTCCCGTACGCTCACGCGAACAGCCCCCCTTTTTATTCATAAAAAAAATCTTTCCCATTTCGAAAAGACTGTTCGGTAATATATTTTACCTTATCTTTCAAAATGGATTCCATTTTGCTGGATTTAGCACCTTGCTTTCTATAAGCAGGTTGCCGAGCTTCGTCGGGCCAGTTCCCTCCGCTTCTCTTGATAAGCTTTGTATTTGTATTTTATCACAATTCTGATTTTTTTCAATCCTAGTTTTCCGATATATTTTATTTATTTTATTTTTATAAAAAAGGAATTGCCCATCCGAACAACTCCTTTTCCCCATTTACACAAGTTCTTTAATACGTATGCGATCGTTCCCAATAATATTTTCATATGTTTCGCGCTCTACAACAATTTGTGATGTGCCGCCTTTCGCGAAGACGACAGCTGGTCTACGAATCCGATTATAATTATTTGCCATGGAGTACCCGTATGCCCCTGTACAAGAAATTGCTAGTAAATCGGCAGAAGCAACTTTCGGTAGAGTAATATCCCAAATTAACATATCTCCACTCTCACAACACTTCCCAGCAATCGAAACAACTTCCTCGTTCTCATCATTTCCTCGATTCGCTAACATCGCTTCATAACGAGCGTTATATAAAGCAGGTCTTAAATTATCAGTCATCCCCCCATCCACTGATACATATTTCCGAATACCAGGAATGTCTTTCACAGATCCAACTGTATAAATTGTCGTTCCAGCATCACCTACAATACTACGGCCTGGTTCAACCCATATTTCTGGTAAGGGATAATTACATACGGTAAATTGTTCCCTCACTGCACTTGTTACAGCTCGCACATATGTCTCAAGAGTTAATGGTGTATCTGACTCTGTGTAGCGTATTCCGAATCCTCCGCCCACATTTAATACTTTTACTACATAGTTCGCGCGCTCTCTCACTTCTTCTAAAAATTGATGAAGAACTTCAATCGCTCGAACAAATCCAGCCGTTTCAAATATTTGCGATCCGATATGTGAATGAATTCCTAACACATCATAATTTGATTTTTGTAAAGCAAGCTCAATCGCTTGCATCGCTTGACCATTTGAAACTCCAAACCCAAATTTCGAATCATCTTGACCTGTTGTAATATATTCATGTGTGTGCGCCTCTACTCCAGGCGTTACACGGATTAATATGTTCACAAATTTCCCATGTTGCACTGCTAAATCATGCAAAATTTCTAACTCTAAGAAATTATCGACAACAAAACAACCAATATTCGCCTGAAGTGCCATCACAATCTCTTCTTCTGTTTTATTATTGCCGTGAAAATGAATACGAGATGCTGGGAATCCCGCTTGAAGCGCAGTATATAATTCCCCTCCAGAAACAACATCTAATGACATATTCTCTTCACGAGCTACTCGGCACATCTCCATGCACAAGAACGCCTTGCTTGCATATGCTACTTGATAAGAGAACCCACTTTCTTTAAAAGCACGATGAAACGCGCGGCACTTTCCTCGAATAGACTCTTCATCGTATACATAAAGTGGTGTTCCATATTGTTTTGCGAGCTGCGTCGTATCGCACCCTCCAATTTCTAAGTGTCCTTGCCCATTGATTCGGCTTGTGCCGTGTAAATACATTTGAATTCCTCCCTTATTTCCTCTAAAACTCATAACCCCAATCTTCTATTCATTGCAGCACGCTTTTAGATAGACAAAAAACGCGCGGAACAATGTTCACACGCGTTTCTTATTAGGAAAAATATATATTGAAAAAATAAACGAGTTGTTATCTCCTCAAAATAAGAAACCGCATCAACATCTCCAAATAGCTCTCCATAAAATAATCTTATGACAGTACTACATTTATTCAATGCAGTCCCAATATATGAATAAGATGGTTATTCTTATATTTCGGCAATAGTCCCTTTCAACCTATGATCACAGATTCCATTAAATCTCCCATAGCTTACTCTTTCCTATTGCGGCCTCTACCTTTGAGAGTAGATGAGGTAAGTCTATTTAATTTTCAAACATCTGATTGTTGCTATTAACAATACCAAAGGACCATTTTATTTGTCAAACAATTTTTTATATTGTTTTTTTACAGTTTAATTTCGTATCATTTGGTAAGCGCTTTACTAAAATCTTTGTCACTTCCCATTCGCCTTCTTCATTATTAAAAGTAATTGTTACTTTTTCAAATGGCGGAACAATTTTCCCACCAACCTGTTCATATTTCGTCACTTCAATAACCGCTTGAAATAAATATGTACCGCTATACACTTTTTTTAAACTAATAATTTTAGGACATTGATAAGGCTTTAAGCTCCCATATTGTTTTTCAATAGCTTTATTTATTTTCGGAAACAAAACAGAATAAAAGGCATCTTCCATAAGAGGTGCATCATATTGGGCTACCGACACAGTCGGTGAAGCAAAAAGTATAACACTACTGCATACTATAAAATATAATAATTTTCGCATGATAACCTCCGTATTGTTACACGATTCTTTCTGCACACGATAATAATCATACATAGAAACTCCGTTTTATTGTCTCCTACTGCCCTTTTTCTACTCAATTATTATAAAAAAGCCCACAACTCTCTTTTATTTTCGTATAATGATACTCATAGTATAATAAACATAATAATAAAGGACTGTTCGTATATATAAAATGAGGTGCTAATCAAACCAGCTCACAAGAACGGTCATGCTTTTTAGGAGAGGAGTATATTATGCTACAACGTCTATTTCCAAAACTGCGATTTGCACTCGTTGCAGTCGTTTTATTATGGATAAAAACATATATTGTGTACAAGCTAGCGTTTGATATTAAAATTGATAATTTCTTTGAAGAATTTATGCTTTTTATTAATCCACTAGCTGCGTTACTTTTATTTTTCGGTTTTGCTTTATTTGCATCTAAACACCGAAACCGCATTATAGTTGGAATCAGTTTTATACTGTCCTTTATTTTATTTGGAAATGCAATGTTTTATGGGTTTTATAACGATTTCGTTACGTTCCCAGTTTTATTCCAAACAAATAATATGGCTGATTTAGGGACGAGTATTAAAGAACTCTTTACGTACAAAACATTACTTTTATTTGCAGATGCGATTATTTTAATGTTTCTTTCACGTAAATTCCCGGCATTTTGTGACAAGACGCCGCTTTCTCGCTCTGAGAAGCGAACTTTCTTTAGCGGTGTAACAGCTTTATTAGCACTACAAATTGTTGTTTCCGTTATTTATAAGCCACAAATGTTCTCACGCTCATTTGATCGTCAAACAGTCGTGAAAAATTTAGGTTTATACACATATCATCTATTTGATATTACACTTCAATCTAAATCTTCAGCTGAACGTGTATTTGCAAGTGGAGACGGGTTTTCTGAAATTAAAAACTATACAGACTCAAAAGATAAGCAAGTCGATAAAAACTTATTTGGAGCTGCAAAAGGTAAAAATGTTATTTTGATTTCCATGGAATCTACACAAAGTTTTGTTATTAATAAAAAAATAAATGGAAAAGAAATTACACCATTTTTAAATGAATTTATTAAAGATAGTTTTTATTTCGATAACTTCTATCATCAAACGGGACAAGGTAAAACTTCTGATGCTGAATTTATCGTTGAAAATTCACTTTATCCGTTAGACCGCGGTTCTGTATTCTTTACTCACGCAACAAATGAATATACAGCTACACCAGAACAATTAAAGAAATACGGATATTCTTCTGCTGTCTTCCATTCAAACGATAAAACGTTTTGGAATCGTGATGTAATGTATCCTGCACTCGGATATGATCGTTACTTTAATTTAAATGATTACGTAGGCACAGAACAAATGTCTGTCGGCTGGGGATTAAAAGATAAAGAGTTCTTTGAACAATCGATTCCAAAGCTAAAATCTTTACCACAACCGTTCTATACAAAATTTATCACTTTAACAAACCATTTTCCATTTCTTCTAAATCCAGAAGATCAATATGTTGATGAGTTTAATTCAGAAAGTGGTGTTGTAAACCGCTACTTCCCAACCGTTCGTTACACGGATGAAGCTCTTAAATTATTTATTAAACAGTTAAAAGATGAAGGACTGTATGATAATTCTGTTATTGTCATTTATGGAGATCATTACGGCATTTCAGAAAACCATAATGCAGCTATGGCCCAGTTCCTTGGGAAAAACGCTATTACACCGTTTGATTCTATGCAATTACAACGCGTCCCTCTCATTATTCATGTACCTGGCCAAGAAGGAAAAGTCATTTCTAAAGTATCTGGTCAAATTGATATTAAACCAACGCTACTTCATTTACTTGGTATTAAAACAAATCAATCCATTGAATTTGGAACTGACTTATTTATTAAAGAAAAAGATCCACTTATGGTAATGCGTGATGGTAGCTTCGTTTCGGAAGATTATGTGTATACAAAAAACATGTGCTATAAACGAAATACAGGTGAAGAAGCTGACATTTCATTATGCCAACCTAATATTGAAAAAGCAAAAACTGAATTGAAACTCTCCGATAAACTCATTTATGGAGATTTATTACGTTTCGATCCTAACAATCGTTATAAAACTGGAACAATGACAACGAAATTTGAGTAGTACTAGAAGCAACTTTATAAAAGTTGCTTCTTTTTTTACTTATTTTTCAAATCATTCTTCTATGAAATCTTTCACAAATTGGGAATTTCTTTCGTATGAGGAAGAAATTTATGGTATGATAAAATAAGTAAAATTTCATACACTAATTAAGAATTTATTACAGAAAGCAAGGGATCAGATTTTGTATAGAGCAGCTATTCCAAACTTATTTACGCTCGGAAATTTATATAGTGGATTCTTGTCAATCGGCTATGCATCTTTAGGATATTATAAATCAGCTGCTATTTTAGTACTTATCGGGATGATGTTAGATAGTCTTGATGGGCGTGTTGCTCGTTTATTACGCGTTGATTCACAAATGGGAAAAGAGCTTGACTCACTTGCGGATGTCGTGACATTTGGTGCAGCACCTGCTGTTCTTATGTATTACACATCTTTCTCCAATTACGGAATCATCGGACTATACATAGCGGGACTATTCCCTCTTTTCGGAGCATATCGTTTAGCGCGATTTAATGTAACACCATCTTCTACTTCAATGAAATATTTCACTGGGGTACCGATTACAGCAGCGGGAGGGCTTGTTGCTTTCTTAACATTATTTTCACATATCATTCCAAAAATCGTTCTTATTACAGTCTTTGTAACGTTCGCATTTTTAATGGTGAGCCGCATTCGTATCCCAAGTTTAAAAGATGTACCACTTCCACGATATAGCATCATTATTACACTATTTTTAGTTGGAAGCATTATCACAATGTACCAAACAGGGATCGGTAACTTTTCTGTTTTCTTATTCATTGCTATTCCACTATATATTTTGTATATGCTATCTCAATTTCTTAGACAAAGACCATCTAAAAGAGCAAATAAAGAAAAATAAGAAACCTTCCGATTTCGGAAGGTTTCTTTTTATTTTGTAACTACTGCTTTTTGATTTACAGGTGTTACAGGCTCTTCACCTTTTAATACGGCTAAAATATTTCTTACTGCCATTTCAGCCATCGCATCACGCGTTTCGAATGTTGCATTTCCTACGTGAGGAGCAAGTACTACATTCTTTAATCCTTTTAGCTCTTCAGTAATTTTCGGTTCAAATTCAAATACGTCAAGAGCCGCCCCTTCAATTTCATTCGTTTTTAATGCATGAGCAAGTGCCGCTTCATGCATAATTGGTCCACGTGAAGCATTTACAATATACGCTGTTTTCTTCATCATTTTAAACTGTTCTTCATCAATCATATGATGCAATTTCGGATTATACGCACAGTTAATTGTAATAAAGTCTGCTGTTTGTAATAATTCTTCCAATGTTACATATGTTGCTTCTAGTTCACTTTCAGCTTCAGGTTTTCGATTTGGCCCTGTATATAAAACATTCATTCCAAACGCTTTCGCACGCTTTGCAACTGCCTTTCCGATTTCTCCAAGGCCAATAATTCCAATTGTTTTCCCGTGTACTTCACGGCCTAAGAAAAATAATGGCGCCCATCCGTTAAATCCAGTTGTACGACATAGCGTATCGCCTTCAGGAATTCTACGTGCAGCTGCTAAAAGAAGTGCAAATGTTAATTCTGCTGTCGCTTCAGTTGATACTTTCGGTGTATTCGTTACCGCAATGCCTTTTTCTTCGGCATACGAGTAATCAATATTATCGTAACCAGCACCGTAGTTTGCAATAATTTTCAAATTAGGTGACGCATCAATCACTTCTTTTGTCACCTTTGTAGAAAGTAGGCTTAACAATGCATCTTTATCTTTTGCATGCTCTGTTAATTCATCTAAAGAAATTAAAGCCTCTTTATCGTACATTTCTACATCATGATCCTTTAATAGTTCTAATCCGATTGCTGGAATTTTTCCTGCTACTAATATTTTCGCCACTACTAACACCTCTTCTATAGAAAATAAGATACCTCTTATCTTTCATTGTAAGAAATCCACATATAAAAACCAAGGAATTTGATTATAGTTTTGAAAATCGACACTTTTCCATAAAAAAAGAGGAGATGCAAGTCTCCCCTCTTCTTATGCTTTTTCTTGCGATTCTTTTCCAAGCTTCACATCGATTGTTCCTTCTGCAACTGTATCACTAATTTGTTCCTCAATAACGGATTGAGATGTAGCATTCGTTTCAGAAGTATACGCTTGTTGCTCTGCACTTTGTACATTTTGTACATTTTGTTTATTTTGTTGTTTCGCCATTTCTTACCCTCCTTTTTATTCTTTCTTATTTTGAACAAAAAGGAGAGTTTTCATCAAAAAATCGTGATCATTTTGAAATGGATACTTCTTCTTCCAGTAATCTCATCGTTCTTACTCGTTTCGTAAAGGTAGCTAAGTGTGAAATATCATGATTACGTAACGTCTTTATATTCTCTTCCACATATTTTCCTAAATCATGCGGATAATGAGCATCTGAGGAGAGTGTAATCGGAACCCCGTGCTTAGCTAATACTTGTAAATATAGTGGACTCGGACACATTTCGCGCACAGGATAGCGATAGTACAATCCCGCATTTATTTCCGTTGCCGTATTCGTTTCTACTAACGCACACGCAATGCCCTTATAATACGAAATTTGTTCATTCTCATCTAACCGATAATTAAATACTTTTATGTTATCAAGATGAGCTATAATATCAAATAACTGAGAGCGAACTGCACACGCAACCGTTTTGAAAAACGTATCATATAAAGCATATAAGTCATGCTCCTTAAAATATTCTTTCGTATCTGGATTATCAAATCCCCAGCCATTTAAAAAATGAACAGAACCAATTACATAATCAAAGTCTCCTAATGCCAGTAAAGATTGTAATTCTTGTTCACCACCAATAAAATAGTCTGCTTCAATTCCAACTTTAAGCGTCACGCCTCGTTTACTCCATCGTTCTTTCGCTTCTTCTATTGCCTTTGTAAAATCATGTAGTGACGCTACCCTTACTTGGTCTAGCCACTCCTTCTGTAAATGACCAAGCTTAGAATCACTAATATCGACATATCTTTCATAGTATTCTTTCGCTTCATAAAAACGGTATAAATGATCGACAATACCAACTTCCTTTATACCTTTTCGCAAAGCTTCTTCTAAATATAAATCAATCCATTTCGTTGTAAATGGCCCTTCTTTCACACGTCTTTGCAGGCGTTCTTGTGTTTTCACAAGCCATTCCATAGAATGTTTTTCTTCTTTAAGCGGTTCATACTGTTGCAATGATTCATTTATTTTCGCTAGCCACCCTATTGAATATGGACCTTCTTCTAAATGAATGTGATAATCCACCTTCATCTATATTCCCCCTTATAATGTATCTATGTCTCTTCTGTCCCCTACTCGCGAAAGCTTCCCATTTCTTTCTGTCACTTCCTCCATAACATCTTCTAATGATATATTTTTTTCGGCTAATAAAACGAAGCAGTGATACAATACATCCACCATTTCTTTCACCAATTCTTCTTTATCATTATTTTTAGATGCGATAATTACTTCCGTGCATTCCTCACCAATTTTCTTTAAAATTTTGTCTTCTCCTTTTGAAAACAAGTAATTTGTATACGATTCAGGAAGTGGATTTCTCTTTCGTTCTTCAATTGTTTCAAATAGTAATGTAAAGGCGTTTCCCATATGTATCCCCCTATATAATTTTGTAATGAAAACACGTTTTCTCTCCGGTATGACAAGCAGGTCCCACTTGCTTTACGACAACAACGATTGAATCTTGATCACAATCTAAATACAGAGATTGCACATATTGGACATTTCCTGATGTTTCTCCTTTATTCCATAACGACCTTCTTGAACGAGAATAAAACCATGTTCTTTTCGTTTCTAGCGTTTTTTCATATGCTTCTTCATTCATATAAGCTAGCATTAAAACTTCTTTTGTCCCTTCTTCCATTACAACTGCTGGTAATAATCCTTTTGAAAAGTTTGGTTTCATAACCGCACCTCAACGTTTGCATTTCTTAATTTTCTCTTTACGTCCTGCACTGTCGCCTCACCATAATGAAAGATGGATGCCGCTAACGCTGCATCAACTGTTGTCTTTTGAAAGACTTCTATAATGTGATCAACATGACCGCACCCGCCTGACGCGATGACTGGTACGGAAACGCTTTTTGAAATTTCTTCTGTTAAACGGAGGTCATATCCATTTTTCGTTCCATCTGCATCCATACTCGTTAACAAAATTTCGCCTGCCCCTAGCTCGGTAACGCGATTTGCCCATTCAATTGCATCCATTCCCGTATCAACTCTTCCGCCGTTCACATATACATTCCACTTATCTTCTGCTATTTTTCTAGCATCAATTGCGACGACAATACATTGTGAGCCAAAGTGTTCTGCCCCTTCTTTGATTAGCTTTGGATTTCGCACTGCCGCTGAATTGATTGAAACTTTATCTGCTCCCGCTCTTAGTAAATTGTACATATCTTTAACACTTGAAATCCCCCCGCCAACTGTAAGAGGAATAAATACTTTCGAAGCTGTTTTTTCTACAACATCGATAATTGTTTTTCGTCCTTCATGCGTTGCCGTAATATCTAAAAATACAATTTCATCTGCTCCCGCCTCATTATATAAAGCAGCTATTTCAACAGGATCACCGACGTCTTGTAATCCTATAAAATTTACACCTTTTACGACTCGCCCTTCTTTCACATCTAGACATGGAATAATACGTTTCGCTAACATAACTTTGTTACCTCTAACACTTCTCCTAAATTAATCGTTTTCTCGTAAAGAGCCTTACCAATTATGACGCCGTATATATTCATATCATTTAATTTTTTCACATCTTGAATAGATGCCACTCCTCCAGAAGCAATAAGACGAATGCCCACACTTTTTTGTAGTAACTCCAATTGCTCTACATTCGGCCCTGCAAGTGTCCCGTCTTTCGAAATGTCTGTAAACACAATTGTTTGAACACCTACATTCTCCATTTCCTTCGCTAAATAAATATAAGAAATTTCAGAAACATCAAGCCAGCCTCTCGTTGCTACGAAACCATTTTTCGCATCAATTCCAACAATGATTTTTTCTTTATATAGACGAACTGCTTCCCCTAAAAATTCCTTATCATAAAGAGCAGCTGTTCCTAAAATCACTTTATCTACACCTACTGACAATAACTTTTCTACCGCTACAAGTGACCGAATTCCGCCTCCAACTTGCACAGGAATGTGTACTGCCTTGCAAATTTTTTCAATGATCGGCAAGTTTAACGATTCGCCAGCAATTGCACCATCTAAATCAACAATATGCAGTGTTTTCGCTCCCGATTTTTCGAATATAATCGCTTGCGCAACCGGGTCTTCATTCATTACTGTTTCTTTACTAAACTCTCCTTGATACAATCTAACGCATCGTCCCTCTTTTAAATCGATAGCTGGGAAGATTTCCATGCTTCTACCACCCCTTTGAAATTTTTCAACATTTGCATCCCAATGTCACCACTTTTTTCAGGATGAAACTGTGCGCCGTATATATTTCCTTTTGCTACAAAACCAGGTACTTTCAATCCATATTCACTTATTCCATATACAATTTCATTAGGACAATCTGCGTAATAAGAGTGGACATAATATACGAATGAACCGTCCTCTACTCCATTCCAAAGCGCTATTTCCCCCTCTTTCTTTAGCTCATTCCATCCCATATGTGGAATTTTATAAGGGACTTTTAGCTTTCGAATAACACCTGGCAATAAACTTAATCCGTTACAGTCTTGTAGTTCCTCACTATTTTCAAATAAAAGCTGCATTCCTAAGCAAATGCCTAAAAGCGGTTTTCCTGAACGCCCGATTTCTTTTAATACACACACTAAATCTTTTTCTTCCAATACATCCATCGCTTTTGGAAATGCACCTACTCCTGGTAAAATCACTCCATCACTTTTAAAAATCTCTTCTTTATCACTTGTTACGATGTACGCTGCTTCAATATATTTTAATGCTTGTTCTACACTACGAATATTCCCCATTCCATAATCTATAATAGCAATCAATTACAACATCCCTTTCGTTGAATTTACACCAGTAATGTTGGCATTTTTATCAACCGCTTCCCTAAGCGCTCTACCAAACGCCTTAAACAATGCTTCAACTTTGTGATGTGTATTACTTCCATATAAAATGCGGGCATGTAACGTAATATTTGCAGCATGAGCAACCGCTCTAAAAAATTCTTCTGTTAGTTCTGTATCAAAATCCCCTAGCTTCGGATTCGTTAATTCTCCTTGAAATACAATATACGAGCGTCCGCTTATATCAATTGCTACAAAACCTAAAGATTCATCCATCGGTACATAAGCAGAGCCATAACGGTTAATCCCCTCTTTATTTTGCAATGCTTCTTTCAAACAATTTCCGAGTACAATTCCAACATCTTCAACTGTATGATGTGCATCAACGAATACATCTCCTTCCGCCTCCACTTGTAAACCGAATCTTCCATGCCTTGCAAATAAAGTTAGCATATGATCAAAAAATCCAACTCCCGTTTGTACAGAAACATCCTTCCCTTCATCAAGCTGCAAACTTAATTTTATTTTTGTTTCTGTCGTCTCACGTATTTGACTATACTCACGCATTATTCTTCCTCCTCAAATCTTATTTGAATTGCTCTCGCATGCGCATGTAACCCTTCTTTATTGGCTAGTTCTATAATATGATGTTGTACATCTCTTAACGCTTCCTCCGTATAAGACAGGAAGCTTGATTTTTTCACGAAATCATCGACTGATAACGGTGAGAAAAATCTTGCCGTACCACTTGTCGGTAACACATGATTCGGTCCTGCTATATAATCACCGAGTGGTTCCGGTGCATATGGTCCAAGAAAGATAGATCCTGCGTGTTTCACATAAGCTAAAGCATTCATCGGTTCTTTTATATGTAACTCTAAATGTTCTGGAGCGATTTCATTCGACAATTGGAGTGCCTCTTCTAAAGAAGGAACGATACAAATGGCTCCATTTCTATTTATCGATTCACGTGCAATTTCGCTTCTTGGTAATGTTTCTAACTGTCTTTCTATCTCTTTTTCTACTTCTTTCGCTAACTCTATATTCGTTGTAATACAAATTGCCGTTGCTCTCTCGTCATGTTCTGCTTGTGATAATAAATCAGCAGCAATATATTTTGCATTACCAGTTTCATCAGCAATAACTACAATTTCTGACGGGCCGGCAATCATATCGATATTTACTATTCCGTATACTTCTCGTTTCGCTAGAGCGACATACAAATTTCCAGGTCCAACTATTTTATCCACTTTCGGAATCGATTCCGTCCCGTATGCTAAAGCAGCAATTGCTTGCGCGCCACCTATCGTATACATTTCATCTACTCCTGCAAGGCTTGCAGCAACTAAAATATGTGGATCAATTCCTCCTTCTCTCGGCGGTGTTACCATTACAATTTTTTTCACACCTGCGAGTTTCGCTGGTAATACATTCATTAATACTGACGAAGGATAGGAAGCAGTTCCGCCTGGCACGTATACCCCTACATTTTCTAACGGCCGAATGATTTGTCCCCTAATGATGCCTTTACTCTCGCAATCGAATATGGATTGCCTTTTTTGCTTTTCGTGATACGATATAATGTTTTTCTTCGCCTCTTGTAACGCTTCTAAAAATGAATTTTCTACAAACATACTCGCTCGTTCTATTTCTTCTTCACTTACACGAAACTCTTTCATCTCCACACCATCAAACTTGTTTGTATAAAAAGATAGGGCCTCATCCCTATTCTCCCTTACATTTTGAACAATCTCTCTTACACTTCTTTGAACAGTTTCTTCTATTATATTAGCGTTTTCTCGCAGCAATTTTATTTTCGATAACGCCTTTTGAAAATCTTCACAAACGATCTCCATTTCAAGTCCCCCTATTTTCCTGACAAAATTTCTTGCTCCATCATATTTACAATACTGAATATTTCGTCTTTTTTAGTTTTTAATGCAGCCTTATTTACGATCATTCGAGCAGATATAGAACACATTTCCTCAAATACAATGAGTCCATTTTCTTGTAATGTTGTTCCTGTTTCAACAATATCAACAATTGCATCTGCCAATCCAAGAATAGGAGCGATCTCTACAGAACCTTCTATTTTAATAATTTCTACATCCTCTCCTTTATCATGAAAATAGGTAGAAGTAATATGGGGATATTTCGTTGCAATACGTTTCTTCCGGTAGCTCTTCGGGTTATATGTAGGGATAGAAGCTACACAAAACTTACACACGCCTACTCCTAAATCCAACATTTCATAAATATCTTTCTCGTTTTCCATTAAAATATCTTTTCCAACGACCCCAATATCCGCTACTCCATGTTCTACATAAGTAGCAACATCTACTGCTTTCACTAAAATAAATGAGATATCTGTATTCTTACTTTGAAAGACAAGCTTTCGCCCTTTATTTTTGAGCTCTGAACAATCAATTCCAATTTGCTCAAAGAGTGGAATCACATGCTTTTCTAATCTCCCTTTCGTTAACGCAATTTGAATGTTACGCATGAGGCTTCTCCTTCTTTCTGGACTACCCATTTCTCTTTCCATACATATTCCACTAATGATTCATTCTTTGCCTCAACGACCGTTATTATTTGATTTTTTCTTGCAAATTGAAAGGTATCGTTTACATTAGAGAATAAAGATAGCTCTACTTTTTTCCCGTCCTTTTGAAGTAAACTTCGTAATCTTTCCGCTTCTGCTAATCTGTTTAACTCATAATGAATAATAATATCTATTCTCTTTCGTTCATATGGTTCTTGCTGCTCTTGCAGCGCCTTCACAATTTGATTGACTTGCACCGCGAGTCCAACGGCCGGCAGCATTTCTCCAAAATTTCCAATTAACTCATCATATCTTCCGCCACTAACAATTTCTTCTCCAATTTCATATATATACCCTTTGAAAATAACTCCCGTATAGTAATCTAGATGTTGGATCATACCTAAATCAATTGATATGTAAGATCCATAGCCTAGTTTTTCAATGGCTTCATATATTTCTTTCACTCTTGCGATGGCCATTTTCATTTCATTACTCGAGGCGAGTTTTTCCGCTTCCTCAATCACTTCTAAATTCCCAAATAACCTTGGTAATTTCTCAAGTAATCTCACTGTTTCATCACTTCGATCTAATTTCTTTTCTCTAATAAAATTTGATAGAGCAGCATAATTTTTACTTTCAATATATGTTCTAAGTACTCTCTCTTCTTCCTCATGAATGGAGAGCTTTTTGACAATACATTTATATAACTGCACTTGCCCAATCTCTATTGTAAAAGATTGCACCTTCACCTTTTGAAGTGATTGAATGACGCTTATGACGCATTCAATTTCAGCTCTTACATTATCAATCCCAATAATTTCAATACCACTTTGTACAATTTCATTATATTTTCCAGTAAGGGACTCATTCGCCCGAAATACATTCCCGCCATACGTCAGTTTTAGCGGCGTATCCCACCTCTGCGTTCCCATTACTCTCGCTAAAGGAATTGTCATATCTGGACGTAAGACGATAATCCGTCCCTTTTCATCAAAAAATTTATACATCTTTTCTTCATCTATCGGTCTATTTTGAAAGGCAAAAACATCATAAAATTCTATTGTAGGTGTCCTTATTTCCTCATAACCTCGCTCTAAAAAAGTACGTCTTAATTTTTGTTCCACTTCTTCAATTAACGTACATTCTTCGAATAAATAGTCTCTCGTTCCATTTGGATTTGCCCGTTTCCATTTTGTCATCTAAATTCTCACACCTTTCCCTTTCTAATGTATGCCTATTTCATTCACCTAAACCGAAAATAAAAAGAGCCTTGTAGACAAAATACCTACAAGGCTCTTTAGTAGAGTGTAGGTACAACGGGAATAACCCTTGTGCCTACACGTTTTCACGCTAGGTTCAAGGGCTTTATGTATGATGATGTAGTTGTGTAAGCATTTCAATAGGTTGCACGATATTCATAATACTTACTCCCTTTCTCCTCTGATTTTTTACATAGTATATAATACTTAATTCTGAATGTAAATACATTTCGAACATTCCGTTATTTCTTAATATAAAGCTGCTTTCCTTTCATATTCTACAATCTCTTGTTCATATTGCATTGTAATACTAATTTCATCTAGACCATTTAATAATTTCTCTTTCCACATTTTCTCGATTGTAAAATGAAACCTGTGCGTACTCGTTGTAATGACTTCATTCTCTAAATCTACTTCTATTTGTTCTCTCGCATCCGTTTTGGCAAGTTGTTCTCGCATTTCTTTATCCATTACAATTGGTAACATACCATTTTTCATACAATTCATATAAAAAATATCTGCAAACCCGCCAGCGATAATAACGCGAAAACCATAATCAGCAAGCGCCCATGGAGCATGTTCTCTTGAAGAACCGCAACCAAAATTATCACCTGTAATTAATATACTTGCTCCTTTTCTATCTTGTGCATTAAGTGGAAAATTAGGGTTTTCATGGCGGTTATTATCATAACGCCATTCATCGAATAAATATTTTCCAAATCCCGTCCGTTCAATTCTCTTTAAATATTGCTTCGGAATAATTTGATCTGTATCAATGTTATCATTCATCAGTACTGCGGCAGTACCTTTATGAATACGAAATGGCTCCATCATAACTCTCCTTTCTAGTATCAACAAAATGACCATATAATGCAGCTGCTGCCGCCATTGCTGGGCTAACCAAATGTGTTCGTGCTCCTTTTCCTTGTCTTCCTTCAAAATTACGGTTTGAAGTGGAAGCACAATGTTCTCCTTCAGGTACTTGATCTGGATTCATTCCAAGACACATTGAACATCCAGGTTCTCTCCATTCAAATCCCGCTTCTTCAAAGATATGATGTAGCCCTTTTTGCATCGCAGCTTCTCTTACTCTTTTCGATCCAGGCACAACGAGTGCTCGCACACCTTCTTTTACCTTTCTTCCTTTCACAACAGATGCAGCAATTTCTAAATCAGAGAGCCTGGAATTTGTACAAGATCCAATAAAAACATGCTGAACTGGAATGTCATACGTACTTTGTCCAGGGCTTAATCCCATATAAGAAAATGCTCTTTCGTCATTTGCATCATGCTTTTCTGGCAATTTTTCATCAATACGAACACCCATACTCGGGTTTGTTCCCCACGTAACGTACGGTGCTAAATCCGCCACATCAATTGAAATATGTAAATCATAAATCGCATCTGAATCTGTATACAGTTCAGACCATTTTTTCTCGAAAGTTCCATAGTCTTTCGGTGCATATTGACGTCCTTTTACATAAGCAAATGTTTTTTCATCTGGTGCTATAATACCAGCTTTCGCTCCTCCTTCAATTGCCATATTACAAAGCGTCATTCTCTCTTCCATCTCCATAGCTCCAATTGTCTCTCCATAAAACTCCATTACGTATCCGGTTCCAACTGCTACACCGTACTTTGAAAGGAGATGCAAAATAATATCTTTAGCGTAAACACCTTTCTGTAATTTCCCTTTTAACTCAATGCCCATCGCTTTCGGTTTACGTTGCCATAACGTTTGTGTCGCCAATACATGTTCCACTTCACTCGTGCCAATGCCAAATGCTAGCGCGCCAAACGCACCGTGTGTTGCTGTATGACTATCACCACAAACAATTGTTTTTCCTGGCTGCGTGAGCCCAAGTTCTGGTCCGATAACATGAACAATCCCTTGCTCTTCATCTCCAATATCCGCTAAAGGTACCTGAAATTGTTTACAATTTTCACGAAGTGTATCTAGTTGCTGTTTCGCAATGCGATCGGTAATATTCCAAACATCTTTCGTTGGAATATTATGATCCATCGTTGCGAATGTTAAATCTGGTCTACGGACCGTTCGATTTGTAAGCCGCAAGCCTTCAAAGGCTTGCGGTGACGTTACTTCATGGACAAGATGAAGATCGATATATAATAAATCCAACCCATTTTCGTTTGTCGTAACTATATGTCTTTCCCATAGTTTATCTAGCAACCTTTTCCCCATTATCTCCCTCTCCCTACTAACGCTTGCTCTTCCATTTCTTGCATAACCGCCTTCGTAAATGAAGTTGTCGTTTCAGTCCCACCGATATCTGCTGTACATTTCCCTGATGTAAGGACTGCAGAAATTGCTTCTTCAATTGCACACCCTTCTCTCGTTAATCCGAACGATTGCCCAAGCATCATTGCAACAGAGCGCATCATTGCAATTGGATTCGCCTTATTTTTCCCGGCAATATCCGGTGCTGATCCGTGAATAGGCTCGTATAATGAAGGTCCCTTTTCCGCGTGACTTGCTGATGGAAGCATCCCTAATGATCCAGCTAATACGGAAGCCTCGTCACTCAAAATATCTCCAAATAAATTTTCCGTTACAATTACATCAAACCGTCCTGGATTTCGAATTAATTCCATCGCGGCGGCATCTACTAAAATATGTTCTAGTTCAATGCCTGGATAACGAAGTGCTACTTCTTCTGTCACAGTTCGCCATAGTTTACTAGACTCTAAAACATTCGCCTTATCAATCGATGTCACTTTCTTCTTCCGCTTGCTCGCTAATTGAAAAGCATACGAAACGATACGCTCAATTTCATGACGATGATACGTAAGTGTATCTGTTGCTACTTCGTCCGTTCGTTCTTTCGGATAAGAAAAATAAATTCCACCTGTTAATTCACGAACGACAACGAAATCAATTTCATCAGCCTTTTTTAATGGCGATAAATGTGCCGTTGCGCTTTCTACCGTTACAGGGCGAACATTTGCAAATACGCCGAGTCCTTTTCTTAAAGCTAATAACCCTTTCTCTGGTCTTTCTTTCGCACTATCCCACCTTGGTCCACCAACTGCTCCTAATAAAACTGCATCACTTGCTAAACAGGCGGCAAGCGTTCGCTGTGGTAATGGTTGCCCATTTAAATCGATAGCACTCCCACCAAAGTACTCATCTTGCAAATGAAAACGATGCCCATATAATCTCTCTACCATATGCAATACTTCCTTCGCACTTTCCATAACTTCCGGGCCAACACCATCACCAGCTAAACAAACGATACGTTTTTCCAAGTTCAACACTCCTTTTAACTGAATTTTCAGAACTTTAATTTGATAGGTGAGGAAAGCTTCTCTCACCTATCAACCACTTATTTCACAAGCTGGATAAAAGATTTTAATTTCCCCGCCGCATGGACATATGCTCTCGCCGACGCTTCCAATACGTCTTGCGCGACACCAAAACCTGATACTTGATGCGTTCCTTCTTTTAATTCAACATGAACATGAGCTAGTGCGTCTTGACCTTGTGTAATAGATTGTATGCGATAATCCGCCAATTCACATTCTAATCCTAAAATTCTTTGGATTGCATTATAAATCGCTTCAATACTACCAGAGCCAGTAGCTGCATCTTCGTATATATTTCCTTCCTCATCTTTTAGCACAACTGTCGCGCATTGTGTACTATTTGATACGAAATGTACTTGCAGTTGCGTAATGGTATATTGCTGAGCCGCAAATGCTGCTTCACCAAGCATAAGTGCACGTAAATCTTCCTCCGTAATTTCCTTCTTGCGATCAGCTAATTTTTTAAACGCTTCAAACACCGCATCTCGTTCTTCCTTTGTAAACTCATAGCCAAGCTCTTTCATTTTTTCTGTAAACGCGTGACGTCCAGAATGTTTTCCAAGTACGAATAGATTTTGAGATTCGCCTACTAGCTCTGGTTCAATAATCTCATACGTTGTCACTTCTTTTAATACACCATCTTGATGAATGCCTGATTCATGAGCGAATGCATTCGCTCCAACGATCGCTTTATTTTTCGGTACAACCATACCTGTTAATCTGCTTACTAGTGTACTCGTCGCTTTAATTTCTTTTAGCGTCATAGAAGACTCTGCTTTATAGAAATCTTTTCTAATATGAAGAGCAACTGCGACTTCTTCTAACGCCGCATTCCCTGCTCTTTCTCCAATTCCATTAATTGTTCCTTCTACTTGCAACGCTCCACCTTCAACTGCAGCTAATGAATTAGCTACAGCCATCCCAAGATCATCGTGACAATGACAAGAGAAGATTGCTTTTTCATATGAAGGAACGGATTCTTGTAAGTATTTAAAAAGAGAATAATATTCTTCTGGATTCGTATACCCAACTGTATCTGGAATATTAATTACATTTGCTCCTGCACGAATCGCAACTTCTAC